>JAPKXP010000085.1 GCA_026394745.1 Candidatus Altarchaeota archaeon | reverse complement strand
CCATCGCCCATACTTTACGCTGGAATTGAGTTGAGCTGGAGCGGTCAATCTTGACCGAGGAGAAATCAACCTTCTTCCCGGCAAGGTAGGATGCGATACGGCTTTCAATCCCTGCTTTAGGCCTAACGCCATGGTGGGATTTCTTGAATGACAGTCGCGAGACTCCCTTAGGACCGTAGACAAGCTCCACGTCACCGACACTGGTCTTGAAAATCCGGGCAGTCATTTTACGTTCTTCTTGAGCCTTGCATGCAACTCCTTCATCTTCTTCACGTCAATCTTCGGCTGATGAGGCTCTCCGGTGAACGGGCAGAAGAATATCATTCTTTCGCCTTCCATGCCCAGGTACTTTACTTCAACGCACTTGAAGGAGTGCCAGCCGCGTACGGCAACTGAATGGATGCTCTTGAGTGGAATCCTCTTGAACCTGCTCTCGGTCGCGGCACAGCCGCCGTAAAAAAGAACTTCGTCGGTCAGGAGCAGGAGCGCCGGAATCTGAGTCCGGAAGGAATACATTCCGTCGCGCACCAGAACCAGCAGGCTCTCGAACTCGCCGTCCTTCATAAGCTCATTTCGTATTGAGTCGAATTTGAGGAGGCTCATTTTTTAACCATGCGCAGGAAATACTCGTGGATTCTGGTGTCGCCGCTTAACTCAGGATGGAACGCAATGCCTAAAAGATTGTTCTGCTGCACCATCACTATCCTCCCGTCGTACTTGCACAACTCCTTCACGCCGCCCCACACCTTTTCAACGACCGGCGCCCTTATGAAAACCCCGTGAAACGGCTTTTCACCGACCGCCGGAATCTTAAGGTCAGCTTCAAAACTCTCCCTCTGCCTGCCGAACGCGTTCCTGTCGACCTTGATGTCCATCAAACCGAGGAGAGGCTGACTGGTCTTCTCAGCCTGGCGGCCGCCGTCTTTCGCCAAAAGAATCATGCCTGCGCAAGTGCCCATTATGGGAACTCCCTTGGAAGCCAGCTTCTTTATTGAATCGTCTATCCCATATTCCCGGACCAGCTTGCCGAGGGTCGTGCTCTCGCCTCCTGGAATCACGAGCGCGTCCAACTTCTCAACCTCTTTAGAGGTATTGACTATGACGACTTCGGCAGAAACTCCGGTATTCTCGGCTGCAACCCGGATAACATCCAAATGCTCCGTTATGTCCCCCTGAACGTCAAGAACCCCGAAACGCTTCATCACACTCACTTCCACGAAAGCTGGAAGCCCTTCAGCAGGCAACCGCGGGTTATGATGCCCTCAAGATGGCTGTCAACGACGGGGATGCCGCCAATCTTCTTGTCCAGCATAAGCTTGGCCGCCTCGGCAGCGTCTGCGCTGGATTTTATGGTGACCGGGCCCCTGGTCATGATGTCCTCGGCATTGAGCACGGACACGGGATTGGAAGTCCTGCACATCCTCTTCTCGGAGAAGAGGGAGAGGCTTATGTCCTTGATAGCTATCATGCCGACTAGAGTGCCGCCTGACATTACAAGAACCCTCTTAACCCCAGAGGATACCATCTCATTCACAACATCAGCTAGCGGGGAGTAGTAGTTCACAGTGACAGGGTTGAAACTCATCAAGTCCTTGACCTTGAACTTCCTTTTCATGGTGTCTGCGAAAAGCCGGGTCAACTCTATCTTAGATAACATGCCGACAAGCTTGCCGCTGGATAACACCGGAAGACGGTCGACGGAACTCTTGGACTCCAGAAGCTTCAGTACAGCCACCTTCAAGTCGTCTGTCTCGTTCAAGAATCCGATGTCGTACTGCATCAAATCCTTAACCTTCAGTTCCTCAAGCCTCCTTTCGCAGAACGAGTTGAACCTCGAGAAGAAAGTCTCCTTGCTTACGACTCCCAGAACCTCGTCGCGCTTAACGACAACCGCTGAGCTGACGCGACTCTTCTCCAGCATGTCGCCAACTTCCACCCCGCCATCATCCTCGCCGACGACCAAGAAGTCCCTGGTCATCAAGTCTTTGACCTGCATATGGACTACCAACCGCGCTCTTGCAGCTTAACTTCGAGAGTCTTTATGTCAAGGCCTTTCATAGGCTCGCCGAGACCCTTGGATACTTCGGCGATTACGTCAGGCTTGTCGTAGTGGAGCGTAGCCTCGACAATCGCCTTCGCCCGCTTTACGGGGTCGTCGCTCTTGAATATGCCTGAGCCGACGAAGTTGCCGTCGGCGCCAAGCTGCATCATCAATGCCGCGTCTGATGGAGTCGCAATGCCGCCTGCGCTGAAGTTCACGACAGGAAGCCTTCCGAGCCTCTTGCATTCCATAACAAGCTCTATCGGGGCTGCTATCGCCTTAGCCTCGGAGTACAATTCGTCGTCACTCATCGTCTTGAGCTTGTTTATCTCGCCGATGACAGCCCTCATGTGGCGTACGGCCTCGACTATGTTTCCCGTGCCTGCTTCGCCCTTAGTCCTCATCATGGCCGCGCCCTCGCTTATCCGGCGTAGGGCCTCGCCCAGGTTTCTTGCGCCGCATACGAATGGGACTGTGAATTTTTTCTTGTCGACGTGATTGTGCTCGTCGGCTGGAGTCAAAACCTCGCTTTCGTCTATCATGTCGACTCCAAGCTCCTGGAGCACCTGGGCTTCGACGAAGTGGCCGATGCGGCACTTCGCCATGACGGGGATTGTGACAACGTCTATTATCTCAAGAATCTTGACTGGGTCAGCCATCCTGGCGACTCCGCCTGCAGCCCGAATGTCTGCAGGAACCCTCTCAAGCGCCATGACCGCGACCGCGCCGGCGTCCTCTGCTAGTTTAGCCTGCTCGGAGTTGGTAACGTCCATTATCACCCCGCGCTTCACCATCTTGGCGAAGCCTTCCTTGAGAAGTTTAGTTCCTCGTTTAGCCAATTACATCACCCACTAGGAATATAATATGCGTGTAGTGTTTATATATAGCTCTTGTAGAAGTCGACTAGTTCCTCGGGAGTCATCTGCGCGGGCTTGCAGTCTGCGTATTTTTCTGGCGGATTCTCGAGCGTGTTCCTGAGTTTCTTGTTCTTGTGGTTGAATACCGTGTTGAGGAGTTTCTCGTATTCCTCAGGAGGCTTCCACTTCATCTTCAATCGGACTATGCTGCTCCAGACGTTGGGCTGCGGCAGGAAGGAGTCGGGATTAATCTTGTCTAGCACCTCCACTTCGCAAGTGGACTGCACGAGAGCGGAAATCATGCGGTAGTGCTCGCTCTCGACCTGCGCCGTGAGCTTTTCAGCGAACTCTTTTTGGTACACGAGGACTGCAGAGTCGAAGCCGTGCGTTATGAATTTCTTGGTTATGCGCCTTGAGATGCTGTACGGGAGGTTAGATACTATCTTGTTGCATTCGGGGAAAGCTATCTTGGTCGCGTCTCCATGGGCCAGTTCCACGTTGTCGCAGCGCCCCAGTTCGGAGTTCAGCTTCTCGAAAAACTCTTGGTTCTTTTCTATAGCGAATACCCTCCCAGCACTCTCGGCGAGCTTTTTAGTCAGGTTGCCGGTTCCAGCCCCGACCTCAAGAACGTAGTCCTTTCTAGTCAATGAAGCGTACTTGCAGATTTTCTCTAGCATCCCGTCGTCGACCATGAAGTGCTCGTCCCCGTACTTCTTCATTTTACCTTCTAAGATGCAATATCCTATTGTATGGCGTTGGATAAGAAATACCTCAGGATAGCTGAAAGACTTGGCCTGGATGTGGGCGAAGACAGGAGAGCGAGGGATGTTTTGGATGGTATGCTGGAGAGCCGGGACTGGGGTATAGTAGACTGTGTTATAGGCGGGAGGGACGTCATAATTTTTGGCGGCGGGCCGTCGCTCAAGGAAGACATTAAAAAGTGGAAGAACATGGTAAACGGGATGGTCAAGGTTGCTTGCGACGGAGCTGCGAAAGCGCTCATTGAAGACGGGATTATTGCGGATGTTGTTGTGACTGACTTGGACGGCGACAGACGGTCGCTTTTGATTTCAAGCGGCTTAGGCTCCATCCTCGTCGTCCACGCGCACGGCGACAACACCAGCAGGCTTAAGAGCATTGTTCCGAAGCTTGCAGGCGTAGTCTACGGGACCACGCAAGCCGAGCCGACGGAGAAGATGAGGAATTTCGGCGGCTTCACCGACGGAGACAGGGCAGTCTGTCTGGCCGAGCGCTTCAAGCCCAACAGGATTTTCCTTGCCGGCATGGACTTTGGCGTTGAAATCGGGGAGTACTCTGGAGCGGCGAAAAATAAGAGCAAGAATAGGAAGCTCCAGAAGCTTGCAATAGGGAAAAAACTTGTCGAAGACCTGGCAGC
>JAPKXP010000144.1 GCA_026394745.1 Candidatus Altarchaeota archaeon | reverse complement strand
CTATCCCTACTGGAGTAACTTACTGTCGATACGTCTTTATCCTAAGCTCCAGCTCTATGACCTTCTTCTGGTTGTCTCTTATTATCTCCCTGAAACTCTCCTCGTCAAGCTCCCTCTTATGGTACTTGGATCTCGCCATGTCTATCATCTTCTCGATTTCCTCCTTCTCCCTCAGCAACTCCCGAACGCTTTTAGGCTTCTCCTTCTCGACCACTATAATCTCCTTCTTAGAGCGTATGAGAATCGCCATTATGAACACGACCACAGCCACGCCCAATATGCCTGCGATTACAAAAAGCATGTTGTCCTCAAGCTTTTGGGGTGCGGTGGACTCTGGAGTATTGTCCTCTGAAGACGGCTTCCCCCCGCCTCCGGCAGTAATGCTGCCGTTTTGCTTCCCGCAGTCCTCCATGCAGTTGCCGTCCTCCCTCTCCATGCTGGTGCAGTAGCCGTCTCCGCAGTAGTTCCCGCAGCTTTCAATCCCGACCCTGCACAAGCCGCTGCAGCAGCTGCCCCTCATCTTACGGCCGAGCGCTTTATTCACCGCTTCCGGGATACTGCATTCATCCCCCTCCGAGGCGTTCCTGCAGGTCAGCCGCTGGAACATCTCATACACTCCGTACTGCGTGACGTAACCCATGCCCTTGCCGCATTCCGAAGCGTCGAAGACGCACTGGCCGCCGCAGCAGACGCCGCTAATCTTCTGGTTCAACGGCTGAGGGACAATGCAGCTTCCGTTGTCGGCTACTCCAACGCAAACCGCCTTGGAAATAGCGCTAACTACCTCCGCCGGCTCCTGCGCGGCAACAAATCCGCAGAATAACACGACCACAAACAAAAACCAGAATTTCATTTTAATCGAACCTACACTACAATTTCATTTTAATCGGACCGTTACACTACCGTTAATGATTTTAATATATAAAGTAAATACTTATCTATGGTTTTCGGCTTCTCGTCAAAATGCAGAACAACATCAAAAGCGCTTTTACCCCTGCTTTTAATCGCCTTACTGGCGTTAAACGCTTCAGCCCAACAGACCGTCAACTTGACCGGACTTCAAATAGCTCTCAAGACGCTGCCTTACATCGAGTCAGCTCCACTAAGCGACGGCCTATTATCCTACACTCAACACTGCGAAGGAAGCAAGTGCGAGTACGTCGGCTCGTCATACAAGCAGTCCAGGGCGTGGCTCGTTCTAGCTTACGTGCAACTATACCATGCGACCGGCGACAAAAACTACGTGGTGAAGGCGCGGGAGGCGATGAACCAGCTTCTCACGGACTGCAACCCAGTCGACGATGCTGAATGCTACTACCTCGGCGTGCAGGCTGAGGCAGCCTACGGGATAACCGGCGACGACAGGTACCTCGGATACCTGCGCGAGATTGACCCCCGCCTCATCCCTCTGGGCGGAAGCTCTGAAGACGAGATGCTCAAAGCCATCGCTGCAAGAGAGCTGGCGCTCGCCTACAAGCACAAGGTATTCAACGAACCAGTACAAATAATCTCCGCGCTAAACGTCTTACTCCAGGGTACTGGAAGCATGGAGCCTTTAATCGTGCACGACGGCGTTGAACTGAAAAAGAGCTCATGCTGGACGTACCTGGCGTTCACCGAGTTCTATCGCACGATAGACGGCATGGGAGACGGCGCGACGCTATTCTACGGAGTGAACGTTTCCTATGCGAAGCCGTCTGTCTTAAGCCCGCCGAAAAAGTTCTTCGATGAATTCGACTTTGAGACTCTGCCTTCAGAGATAAGGTTCCACACGCTAAGCCTGACCCAGCTTGAGCCCTGCGCCGAAGTGGCACTCGACCTCTACGACTTCACGGGCGACGAGAGATACAAGAACCAGACGGTATCCATGTTGACAACGTTCCTCAATCAAAACTGGGACTCAGAGTACTCCAAAAAATATGTGGGCGACAACTCGTTCACCTCCCAAAGCTGCAGAAGCGGCGCGGACGGAATCACATGCTACCGCAACAACAAGGTGTTCACAGACAACGCCTACGCAGTCTACCTGTTCAGCAGGATGAAGGACCAGGTCTTCACAGTCCAGACCGGCGTTCCAGTGAATTATGTCGACACGCCTCAAGTCGACTCAAGCTATCCTACGACGACAACATCGCTGAAGGAGACGACCGTAACAACAATCCCGCCGGCCGGACCGTCAGGCGGCTCAGACTGGATTGTGCCTGCGTTAATCATGGTCATTGCAATAGCTGTGATAGTAATCTACCTGAAGTCCACTAAATCCTCTGATGGCAAACGCTCCTCAAAAAAATAATCCAATCCAAATGGCTTCTTCCTCCCCTAGGAAAAAAACCAGGGATTCTCACACGCCAACGCACAAGGGCAAGCCGCACAAAAAAGAAAACGGTTTCCCTTACGGCGTAGCCGCCGCAGTGCTGCTTATACTGGCAATCTCTGTTGCATTCTATTTCATGGACTCGAACCCAGCTCCGTCAATAGAACAGCCTACCCTGACAACCACGACCTACATGCCGCCTTCATCCACCACAACCATAAAACGCGGACGACTAGTCCCATACGAAAAGATAGAATACTGCCTGAATATGTCGTTGAACGACCGGATGCCCTGCCTGCGCTCCCTCGGCCTTAATCCGATAGAAGAGTGCGAGTGGGACAACAACTCCCAGTATCGTTCCTTGTGCTACGACTATTATTCCATGAAGCAGGGCTGCCCGGGGTTATGCGAGCTCCAACCTGGCCTAACAAGGGTTCCGTGTTACCTAGGTTGCGCGGTAAACCACATTATCCCGGATTATTGCGGTTATGCGATTAGTGAGTCCAGCAGGCTTTCCTGCATCTCCTACGTGGCTGCCGAATCGCACAACAAGTCATTGTGCGACAGCATACCTGATTCAGGATTATTCAAAGACCCGTCAGTATACAACCGTGACTACCTGGTGTACCGCAACCTCTGCTATGTCGGGCTTGCGGTTACTGTGAATCTAACGCAAAAGGATACTTCCTCCTGTTCTATAGTCTCAGACAGCGACATGCGGGTCTATTGTACCGCATTAGTACTCAACGACACCTCCCTATGCCGGACTATAGGCGATGAGTTGCGCAGGAACAAGTGTCTTAGAGACCTGCCTAAAGTCGAGGTTACGCGCTCAAGGAATAACCCGTTTTTCCCGTCCAGGCTTGACAGGCCTTACTACATGGTCTTAAGTCCGGTGATTATTCCCAGGCCTGCTGAAGATCATCCGTTGGAGGAAGGTAACTTCTCGTACTTCCGGCTCTGGTAATTACTACGGCTGAAGGCTACCAGAGCAAAAAAGCTGCTAATACCAATAGTCGTAATACTCCTCGCAATAGTCTCGATATACTTGTATCAGTCTGGCATGTTTTCTCCCGGACCTACAACAACCACGTCTATCCCTGCTGAAACCATCCAGCCTTCGACTACTTCAACAATCTATGCAACGCCAACGACTTCCCCACAGTTCACTTCCACTTCTCTTTCTCTAGACCAGTTCAAAAACAGGTGTTTTGAGCTGAAGGAATACCGTGAACGGCAGGTGTGCTTCAGGCGCCTTGGCATAAACGTTGACCCGGAGTGCGAGACAATCCAGGAAGATAGCGCGAGGTTAAACTGCTATCATTACCAAGCTAAGATAAAGCTTAACGCGTCCGAAGTCTGCGGCGTATTCAGCGGCGATGACTACTACCTCTGTTATGAGGACGTGGCCGTAATCCAGTACAACCCTAATTTGTGTGAGGAATTGCCTGACTTGAGGAGCCGTTACCGGTGTCTATCCTACCTCGGCATAGGCCTGGCGGACCGCAGCATATGCGAGAGGATACCCTCAGAGGGCGTGTTCAGCCGCCCCGCATTCACGAGTGTTGAATACAATACTCTACGGCAGCTTTGCCTGATTGGCGTTCTGGCCAACGCTCCGAAGGAGCAGAAGACCAGCGCATTATGCGACGAGATAACCGACCCAGACTTGAACGCGTACTGCCTTGCAGTGGTTCTCGGCGACGACTCGTACTGCTCAAACCTATCAGGCTTCAGGCGGTTTAAGTGCGAGGACACGGTGAAGAACAATTGCATTAATCCTGACTCGGACCTACGATACATCATGTTCGAAAAGGGCGGCCCGCGGTGTTTATTGATTCCCAACTGGGTCGTTTATAATGATACATTTATAATATGGTAACCATAATGTCGAATCAACGGTTTGTTTTGGCGGCAGCAGCTTTAGCACTGCTATTGTTCCTGGTTTTGGATGCCTCCGCCTGCTGTCACCCGACATGCTGCGGTTCTCCTGGTACTGACTGCGTTGGCTGCAGTGGCTTCTGTAAGCCAGTTAACCCGGTAGTCTGCGATTACAACAGCATGTGTCATCCACCGACTGGTTACTGCGCCACCCCCCCGTACTCTGAGGCATGTAATGGATGTAATTTGTGCACGAGCGATCAGCTGGCCGCGATTGATAGATACAATAACGGATGCTGTGAAGGCAGTGCTTACTGCAGCTATCCGTACTGTAAGAGCGCTGCCGACTGCAGTATGAACTACCCTAAATGCGAGGGCTGCTTCGACAAAGTAATGACTCCATGCAACGTCAAATTGGGTCAGTGCTCGACCAGCGGCATAGCTGATACCGGCAGATACATAGAGCGGACACCCTGCCCTAATGGTCACGGCGGCGGTGATTGCTGCGTTAACATCAACAACAACAACAAATGTAGCGCAGCGCTAGGCAAGTGCGTCGAATGCCTTGGCGACGGCGACTGCGTAGCAAAATACGGTGCCAACAAGCCATTCTGTAATCCAAATACCGGCTACTGCCAGCAGTGCCTTACCGACGGCGACTGCACCGCGCTAGGATTCCCGTTCTGCTATCTCTGTGGCGGATTCCTTCCCGGGGAATGCTGGCCTGTGATGATACTAAACCGCAAGTGCCCGTCATGGTGCTACCTATGCATTGACGCGTGGGGCGGCTGCGTCCCCATGATGCAGTGCGGCATGCTCGGGCCCGGCGGACTGACAATAGTGCCTCCTCAAGGCACGTACCCTAACTGCGGCTGCCAGATATGCACTGACATACTCGACGCTTGGGGTAACCCAACCGGCTGCACTTGGTGGGTTCCCATAATCTGCCTCAGCCCTCCGGGGAGCGTTTGCGTCCAGGAGAAGGGCACGTGCGACTGGACTTGCGCCACAGACCCGTGCGCGTCTGGTGAAACCCTCATATGCGGCCCTGACGAGGATGTTTGTGGTTGCACTCACATGTCGTGCAGCAACTGGCACATAGACTGCTGCCCTGCAAGCTCGACGACAATACCCTCCACCACAATACCCACAACGACGGTCACCACGTCAAGTGTGACTACTTCGAGCGTGACCACGACGACTGCGACTTCATCGACTGTGACTACTTCGAGCGTGACTACTTCGAGCGTGACCACGACGACAACGATCTGCGAATGCCCCGGCATGACTCACATAAACTGCCCTGGCGATTGTTCCGGGCCAGGTCCGATGACCTGCTACAGCTTCGTGAAAGATTTCGCAATAGAGGATGACACGTGCATCCAGGAGGTTCCGCCGGGTTCAGGAAATTGGGTTGACATAACCGCTGGATTAACTTGCACTTCAAACATAATCTCAAGGACTTGCGTCCAAAACAGCGTAACCTGCTGGGACG
>JAPKXP010000043.1 GCA_026394745.1 Candidatus Altarchaeota archaeon | reverse complement strand
GCGGAGGCTTCCCCACCCCCATGCCTGCGCACGCGAGCGGCGGCGGGAAGGTGAGGATACTTGTCGTCGATAATGAAACATCTGATTTGGAGGGGATTAGAACCGCTTTGGCTGCGGACTACCGCGAAGTCACCGCCGTCCGGGCCTCTGACGCTGCTACGGCGGTTAAAGCGTTCAAAAACCAGGACATAGTAATCGTGGACCAGGACTTGAAGGGGGACTGGACTTGGGAGGGGGTGGACGCTATTGCCGAGATAAAGAAAATCAGGCCAGAAACCGTGGCAATCCTTAACTCGGCAATGCCCATAATCCCACGCGGACGCTCCGAATTTGAGGCGGATTACGTACACGTGAAAGGCGTGGGGGCCACCATTAAGAGGGGAGAGCGCAAATCGCTGATTCAGCCAGGCGTAAAACCAACCTTAGGATACGAGAATCTGGCTAAACTCGTCTCGGAGATAGAGCAGGAGAAACTCGGGTTAAAACAATAACAGGAGTGAGCAGTAGTTCTTTTGTAAGCTTTACGACGGAATCGAATAAAAAACATTTTATATAGAGAATTACAGGAATGTATTATAACATGAAAAAATCGGCTGTGGTGTTGGCATTGATGCTTGCCACCGCATTCATCAGCGGGTGTCTGGACGAGGAATTCCCCGCATACAACGTCAGCAAGAATTACTGCGGGCCTGAAGGACTGTTTAGCGGGCCCAACAGCAACCCCCTCTCCGGCGCCAGCTTCAACCCCGCCTGCTACGATCACGACAAATGCTACGCCGACTGCGAGACCAACGGCAAAAACCAGGCGCAGTGCGACAAAGAGTTCAAGCAGACAATGGACGACTCCTGCGACGCCATGTTCGACAAGAAGATGAACGAGTGCGACGCCAAATCAGGATGGAACCCGCTCAAGTACACCTGCATAGCCAACGCCAGGATATCGGCCTCCACCTGCTGGACGCAATCGGGAACATACTACGGCCTAGTGTCCGGGGGCGGGAAAGCAGTGGGAGCATACACCTGCGAGGACTAGGGTGTTTATGGTTCTGACCCTTAAGTTCGAACAAGGTTAGAATGCTAATATTGAGTTGCTCAGCCTGAGCATTCCGTCCTGCATCCTCAGACTGCGAGAAGGATGAGCGCGAGAAAAAGGAGCAGCAAACGGAATCTACACGCACCATCCGATAACCGCATAAAGGATATATACCACCCAGGTTATATAAAAAAAAGTTGGCCTGTTCACAGAGCCGCAAGTCCCTTCCTACCAGGCTTGCCGCGCTTCTTCTTCAGCAGCAAAAGTAATATCAATCCAACAGCCAGCAGGAGTACCACGCCGAACAAAGCCATCGAGCCTCCGAGCGCCGGAGTCAAACCAAGAGAGGATTTACGTTATTTTTCTTGTTATTTTTTTGTCCGCGTCCACAAAGTCCAGGTTATCCAGTTCGTTTGACATCACCCATTTTATTTCGCTGCATCCTATTGTCTTCGGCTGGTCGTCTTTTATGCTCGTCTCGTAGGTGAGTAGTATTACGTGCCGTAGGTTTCCGTCGTAGAGAGTGTAGGTGTGGCTGTCGACCGAAAAGATGTCTCCGACTTCGGCTTTGACGCCCAGCTCCTCCTTCAGCTCGAACCAGAGCGTCTCGGTGGCGGCC
>JAPKXP010000034.1 GCA_026394745.1 Candidatus Altarchaeota archaeon | reverse complement strand
TAAAGTCTTCGAAGGAGAAGAGGGACGACCTGAACAAGACTGCCAGGGGCACGGACTTGTCCTTGAACAAGCTTTACGAGAAGAACCTAGTCAAGCTTCTTAATGATGACATTCCGTTGAAGAAGGAGATACAGCTTTTTGAAAGCCTTTTGGAGATGAAGGACCGGTTGAAGTCCGCTAAAGAGGCTACTGAATTGCACATAAAGGTCGTCTCCACCTACGAGGGGTTGAAGGGGCTTGACGATGAGGCGGATGCGATATCCGTTGAAATAAGGAAGATTGCCGACGAGTCCGAGAAGTATCACCTGGAGGCGGTTTCGCTCTACGACACCATCGACAAGATGAGGAAGGAGTCTGACGAAGCCCACAAGCTGTTGCTTGAGAGGTACGACGCCATGAATCCGATGAGGGATAGGATAACCGTCCTTAGGGAGGAGATTAAGAAGATTCAGGAGGAGATGGCGCCTTACGGCGAGCAGATGGATGAACTCCGGGTGAAGAAGGACGAGGAGCGGAAGGCTCAGATGGCCCTTGAGGCTAAGGAGAAGCTTAAGTCCAGCAAGAGGATTAGTTTCGACGACTTCAAGGTTTTAATCGAGGGTAACGGCATCGAGCTTGGGGTCAGCACTGAGAAGTAGTTTAGGAAACTAGGTACTCTATCTCTTCTTCTTCGAGGTTGAATTGCTGTTGCAGTTCCCCTGCCTCTACTTTCTTCTTTTCGAGCATCAGCTTAATCAATGGGATGTACTCCCTTGCGAAGGTTTTCTTGGACACGTGCATTGCGGGAGCCATTTTCTTAGCTATCGCGGATTCGATGTTCCTGTTTTTCTTGCTTCTGCCCATGTTGATTATGTAGCTGGGGTACTGGTATCTAGTGAAGCTTATCTTTTCCGGCCTGGAGACGTTGACGCCGGCTGTCATGAGGGCGTTCGCGTACCTTAGGAAGCCCCAGTATTGCCTGCTGTTTATCCTGCCGATGAAGACGTCCGCCCTGGCTATGTTGTGCACTGCCTCAGCTATCGCGTTATTGTCTTTGTAGAGGAGCGGGGTGTTCTCCTCGACCCACCATAAGACGTCCCTGGGCTGTTCCTCGATGTCCCATGTGCTCTGCAAGACTTCCCCTAGATTCTTGCCGCCGAATATTACGCTCAACGCCCGGTATATGTCTGAAGTCCGGTCTCTTTCCGATAATACCTCAAGGTCTTTCTCAGCGACTTTACTTCTTCCGCTGATGAGCGTTTCTATGTCGTTGAGCGCGCTCCGAAAGTCGCCGCTGCTGTTCTCCACGACGATAAGCCTTTTCCCGCCGAATAATGTCGTGGTGCCTGCAATCTTTCCGGCGTCCTGTACGTTGCTCTCGTCTATTCGCACGATATCCCAGCCTTTGTCCAGCGCAGCAAGCTCTACGAGGAGCGTCTTTCCCGTTCCCGTTGCGCCGTGTACTATCAGCGGGCTTCCGTCCCACGTCTTAATGAATTCTACGGCCGCGTTCCCTATGAATTCTCCAATCGCCTTCGGCTTGTGTTTCTCGGACAGCATCTCTCTTTTTTATACCAAAAGTCGCAGAATACAACGAATTGCCTGTGGCAATTCGTGTACACAAAGTCTTATGGACTTTGTTGTACCCCAACATTAATGTTGTAGATGAATGCGAGTATCTGCGACTTTTGTATAAATACTGCAGCATTTAGGCTGCAGAGATTTATTACATGTAGGGGTTAATTATATTAATCTACCGTAAAATGAAGCCCGGAAAGATTATTCGCGACCCGATACACGGCAACATCAGCCTCAGCGAGTTCGAGCTGCAGCTTGTCGACTGCAGGCATATGCAGCGCCTCCGGGGCATAAAGCAGAACGGCTTCTGCTACCTTGTGTATCCTGCGATGAACTCGACGAGGTTCGAGCATTCCCTCGGAGTAATGCATCTTGCAGGGCTTATGGCCTCGCACCTGGGTTTGAGCGA
>JAPKXP010000022.1 GCA_026394745.1 Candidatus Altarchaeota archaeon | reverse complement strand
CTGCGTCGCAAGAACGAAGAACGGCCGCTCCAGTTTGTGCGTGGTGTTGCCTAAAGTAATCTGCCTCTCCTGCATCGCCTCCAAGAGCGCGGACTGCGACTTCGGAGTAGCCCTGTTTATCTCGTCGGCCAAGAGTATGTTCGTGAAGACCGGACCCTCCTCGAACCGAAACCTCTTCCTCCCTGCGGTATCCTCCTCAACGATGTAAGTTCCCGTAACGTCGGAAGGCATCAAATCCGGCGTACACTGTATCCTCCGGAACTTGAGGTCCATGGCGCTCGATATCGCGCGAACCATCATCGTCTTCCCGAGGCCTGGGAAACCCTCCAGAAGAACGTGGCTGTCGGTGAAGACTGCTATCAGCACCTGCTCCAAGACCTCGTCTTGGCCGATGATTACCCGCCCGACTTCCTTTCTGACGCTACTGTACATATCCTTCATCTTCGAGTAGACGTCCTTTAAGTCAACGTCGTTAACCTTGCCCTTGCCGCCCTTCTCAACAGCGTCCCAGATGCTTCCTCCTACCATTTAGCTTCCCTCCAAAATTTTTTCGAAATACCTTCTAACAATCTCCTCGTGCTCGGGCCCGACCGCACAGTCATCGCACGTGTCGGCGGACTCAACGCTAGTTAGCTTGAATTCCTCAGGCTTTACCTTGCCTTGGCTCTCCTGAATCTCTATGTTCCCGCCGTACTCCGGGTGGAGCCTGAAGTCTATGTCCTTGCCGTCAAGCGTCGCAGAAGAAGCCTTACCGTATATGTCGGAACTAGTCTCCGAGCCTACTCCAAAACCCCTTCCTGGTACCGGGCCCTGCCCGAATCCAGGCCGCTCTCCGCCGGACTCCGCCCCCAGCTTCTCGTCGTCCTGGGCGCTCCAGTTGCTCCCCTCCCACCTGTCGCCCATCATCGCCTCCAGCTGGCTTGTGTACTTCTCCTTGGTGTCGTCGAGAGTCTTCGCGAGCTCGGGATTCTCCTTCAGCAGGTCCAGCATAAAGCCTCTTATGTTCAAGAGTGTGGCCGTCAGAAGCAGGAACGTCAGGAATACCGTTGTAACAGTCTTGGAAGTGAGCGCCTTAGACTCCACAAATGAGGAGGCGGACACGTCATCCAGCCTCCCGGATACGTCCGCCATCAGGTCGTCGACTATCAGGTTCCTCCTGCCCCTGTTGTCATAGGCCGTGGAAAGGCGCTCCCTAAGGTTCCCGTACTTCGACTCAAGATGCCGTATTATGTTGACCCTCCTAGCCTCCATGAATATCTGGGCTAGGAAGTAGATGGACGCTGGAATAATCCAGAACGCTAGGTTAACTCCAAGCAGAACAAGCAGCACTGCAGCAATCAGGAAGCCGATTATGAAGTCCAGGGCCAGCTTGTACGCTCTCAAGCCTACGAAAACCAGCTTAGCCTCCCTGAGTTTCTCCAGCATTTCCATCGTTCAAAGATTCCTTATCTGGTTGACTATCGTCTTAATCCTCTCTATGTCGGATTCTATCGACGAGGTGTCGGACTTTATGTCGTTTGCAAGGCTACGGACGTCGCCTGTCACGTTGCTCGCCTTTATTTCGTCTGCTGTGTTATACACAGAGTCCGCCGACTCGCTTATCTGCACCGACTTCTCCGTCACCTCAACAAGCCATCCCTTCACGTTCGTAAGCTTGGCTTTTTCCGAAGTGAGTTCAGTCTGCTTTACTTCATAGTTCCTCTGGCACACGTCGTAGTCGGTCTTAGTCTTAGTGTAAAGCTGCGCATAACTGTTCCTCTCTGATATGGTGTCGTTCAATTGTTCCCCGAGAAGCTCGTTCTGGCCCTTCACTTCGGTGAAGTGCGAGCCGAGCGAAGTCTCACGCTCCTTCGAAAGATTAAGCTCACCTATGTAATCCAACAGCAGCCGCTCCCTCTCCCTTAAAAGCGACTCTTTGGCGTTGACCTCCTGTACGGTCCTGTTCAACTCGGAACTCTTGTTCTCCACGTCCTTCATCGCGAGGTCGTACCTCTCGGTGAGCCCGCTATACGTGATGTTGTAGTAGAACACCATGCCTATCATAGCCACTATGACTACTAGCAGGAGCCCCAGCAAGATAAAGTTTACGTCATACCTCATTTTTGTATGAAACCACCTAGAAGCCACCCAACGCGGTATTATACTATATATAATACATTAAAGAATTAAAATGATAATCAAATCCGGCATCACACTATTTTTAATATTGTCTGCATATTTTTATTCACCATGAAGGTTAATCGCGTGAAGTGCATGTATTGCGGCGGCTGCGTGGGCGTCTGCCCGCAGAACGCAATGGAATTGAAGGATACCATACTGTCGATAGACCCCGTCAAATGCAACAACTGCGGCCTCTGCTTCAAGTTCTGTCCTGCAGGCGCTTTAGTCAGGGAGGATGGGAAATGAAGGACATGGAGTATGATGTAGTGGTCGTAGGCGCAGGCCCGGGCGGCAGCAGCGCCGCAAGGTTCCTTTCCGAAAAAGGGGTTAAGGTCCTTGTTTTAGAAAAGCGCCAGGAAATCGGCGCTCCAAAACGATGCGCCGAAGGCTTGAACAGGAGCGCGCTTGAAGACCTTGGAGTTCCGATAAGCGAGAAGTTCACCACGTCAAACATCAACGGCGCAGTACTCTACTCGCCTAAAGGAAAGAAGGTCGTCATGGACAAGGTCGGCGACGGCTTCGTCCTAGAGAGGAAGGTTTTCGAAAAGCACCTAGCAGCCCTCGCCATACGCAAGGGCGCGAAGTACATGGTCAAGACCACGGTCACCGACGTAATAAAGGACGGCGGCAGGGTCGTCGGCGTCAAGGCGAACTTCATGGACGAGGAGTTCATGGTCAAGGCCAAGATAGTAATCGCAGCCGACGGCGTCGACTCCATGACCGCGAAGCGCGCCGGCATAAACACCGTCAACCGGCTTTCAGACTACCACTCCGGCTTCCAGTACGAGATGGCAGGCATCACAAACATGGACGCTCACAAGCTCCACATATTCTTCGGAAACGACGTCGCGCCTAAAGGCTACGTATGGATTTTCCCGAAGGGCGATGACGTGGCCAACGTCGGAATAGGCATCGTCGGCATTGCGTCCGAGGATGGCAAGCGTGCCAGAGACTACCTGGACAAGTTCATAGCCAACAACCCCGAGTTCTTCGCGAAGGCGAGCCCCATCGAAGTCAACTCCGGAGGAATTCCAGTCAGCGCTTCAGCCAAGTCCTTCGTCTCGGACGGGTTCATGGTCGTCGGCGACGCAGCCCAGCAGGTCAACCCGATACACGGCGGAGGCATTGCGATAGCGATGTACGCCGGGAAGATTGCAGGGGAGGTCGCAGCCAAGGCGCTCAAGGAAGGAGACGTTTCCGCAAAGAGGCTCTCCGAGTACGAGAAAATCTGGCGTGATGATGAGGGCAAGAGGCTGGAGACGCTTCTTAAGCTAAGGACTTTCTTGGAGAGGCTTGAGGACGAAGACTTCGAGAGGCTTGCTGAAGTAATCTCGGGCGACGACATCATGAAGCTGACTGTCGGCGACTACGGCGGACTACCCAAGCTCCTAGCCAAGATGCCCAAGCTCCTACCGCTCGCTAAAAAACTCTTCTAGTCAGAATGACACGGATTCTTGGCGCCGGGTTAAGCGGGCTCTCCTGCGCAGTCAACCTTGCTTTGGCAGGGAGGGACGTTACCGTAATAGAGCGCAACTCTTCATCCGGTATGCAGATTCACGAGAACTATCAGGTGTTGCAGACCCGCAAAAGTGGCGTCGAGGAATATCTGGGCTTGCTGAACTTGAAGCCAAAGTTCCACTACTTCCGCTTGGACAAGGCGTTGTTCTCTACATCAAGCCGCGACTTGGACATCAAAGTAAGGCCTAAAGTCAACTTCGTCCAGCGCGGGGGCGAAGAG
>JAPKXP010000046.1 GCA_026394745.1 Candidatus Altarchaeota archaeon | reverse complement strand
AGCCTTCTTCACCGGAACGGCTGCTGAAGTCACGCCAATACGCGAGATAGACGGGATAGAGATAGGCAAGCCGGGCCCGGTAACGAAGAAGCTCCAGAAGAAGTTCTTTGATGCAGTCAAGGGTAATAGTAAGAAGTATGAGGACTGGCTGGACTACGTTTGAATTGGAGGGCCTGGTTTACGGGCTCTTTAAATATTTTTTTGGTGCGGCATGGACTCGAATGTTTTGAAGAGTAATTTGACAAAGTTCGCGAACGAATTCAAGGAATGGCTGATAGCCCTCGGAGCACTGGTTTCAGTTTTGACGCTGGTCGGCGTGCAGCACGTAATCTCCGGCACCCCTCCTACGACAACCACGACGACGCTTACCACTTCAACGACGACCTTCACGACTAGCACGACGGCCACCACATCAACGACTGCATCGACAACCAGCACCAGCGCAACGACGACAACACTACCGATGAGATACCTTACGTTCAACCAGCAGACCAACTCGACCGAATCCTGCCTGCTATCAATCGGGGAATGGGAGCTAGACGGAAAATCGGGGGTAATAAGGTGCAGCTGGGATGAAACGCGGGAGAATTGCGAGTGCTACCTCCTAGCCACTACCACTACTACCAGCACGACAGAAAGCACGACTACAAGCACTACAGGGACAACAATCACAATCACCACAACGTCGAGCGAAACGACTACTAGCACCACCGAGGGGACAATGCAAGTAAACCTTGAGGGCGTAATCAGATCTTAGTCAGAACGTTACCTCAGTTCCAGAAAACTTCTTTCCTGAAATCGCATCAGCCATATTCGGTAGGTTCCTTCCGTCCAAGACGATAGTCCGTATACTGCTCCTCTTGATGAGCTTCAAAGACGTGGGGTCCAGTAGAGGATACTGCCCCGCAGCAACGGATTGCCCTTCAAGCAGCCTGATGAGGTCGTCTATCCTTACCGACTTCAGCGGCTTCGCATCCTTGAACTTGCGGGGATCCTTGTCGTAGACCGCATCCACGTTGCTTGCATTAATCAGCAAGTCCGCCTTAGTCCACTCGGCGAGAAGCGCAGCCACGGCGTCCGTGCTGTGCCCAGGCTCCGTGCCGCCCATGACAAGTATGTTACTGCCGAACGACTTGACTGCGTCGCGCACGGACTCCGGGATGCCTTGATTGGAATTCCTGTCGAGGGCGTCTATCAAAGCCTTGGCGTTCTCCCTCGTCGCCAGTATCCCGACATAGTCGCATTCAGCCTCGCTCGCGCCCTTCTCGCGAGCCTCGACTATCCTCCTCCTCGCTGGAGCGCCCCCGCCGACTACGACAGCCAACGTGTTGGACTTCGAGAGCTTGATTAGGAAATCAGAGGCCCTCCCGACGAAAGACTGGTCTATATTGTCGGGCGCGATTATGGAGCCGCCCATGCTGAACACGATTTTCATTTTAACCTTGACTCCTTAATTAATTGTAAAAGACAATATTAAGTGTGGTTGGCATGACTTCACTAGACCTTCTCGTCTTCGGCGACACTGCGATAGACAACTTCTATGAAGTGCACAAGCTCCCTAAAGTCAACGAGGCTGGGGAGGTGACGAAGGCCAGGAGGTTCTACGGCGGCATGGGCGCCAACACGGCAGTAGTCGCAAGCAACCTAGGTTTGAAGACCGGCCTTGTGAGCGTGATAGGTACCGACGCCGAAGACTACCGCAAGTACATGGAAAGCAAGGGCATCAAGCTATTCCTTAAGGGTGTGTTCGGGGACACGACGAGGAGCATGTTCTTCAAGACCGACGGCGACCAGATAAGCTTCTTCTACAAGGGCGTGACTGAGATGCTGGAAGACCTAGACCCTGACGCGGAGTTCGACAAGGCGCTTCCAAGAGACGTGAAGGTAGTCTACATGGCGAGAACGTACTTGGAGATGCAGAAAAAGGTCGTCGACCTGTACAAGGGCAGGTTCATAGTCTACAATCCGGGATACGGAGTCTTCAAGTTCGACAAGATACCCAAGATGTTCAGGAGCATAATAAAAGGCTGCAACATCCTGATATTAAACAACCACGAGCTAGAGCACCTGAGGACAATGGAGTTCGAGATAAAATCAGGCTTAGGCCCGGAATTCGTGATAATAACGAGAGGCGAACGCGGATGCTCTGTCTACTCCAGGGACACTAAGGTGGACGTCGCAGCCTACCCAGCCAAAGCCATAGACACTTCAGGAGCAGGAGACGCCTTCAACGCCGGTTTCATAACAGCCCAGCTGAAGGGCTACGATATATATGAGTCGGTTAAAATAGGTAATGCAACAGCATCCTTCACAGTGGAACAGTGGGGTTGCCAGACCAACCTACCCTCATGGAGCCAGGTGCTGGAAAGGCATGACAAGATTTGATTCAAGATGAGTGAATGGCACGCCATAGACGCGTTGAACGATAGCATCGAAAGGACGGAGGGCTTGTTGTTCAGGCCGTTCAGGCTGGAATTTTGGCTGAGGCTGGCGCTGGTGTTGTTCATCATCGGCCTTAGCGGGTCGTTCTCCAATTTCACCATGAGGATAAGCGACTTCAGCGACATGGACCTGCAGCTCACGAGGGAGCTCGTAGTGATTATAATTGTGGTCTTCGCACTGCTTTTGTTCATCACGCTTGCGCTCGATTTTGTGGCTTCGGTGTACACCTTCGTCTTCATAGAAGCCATATTCAACGACAAGGTGGAATTCATAGAAGGCTTCAAGAGGAATTTGAGCAAGGGCTTCTCGCTCTTCGCATTCAACATTCTGGTCGGAATCGCGGCGATACTACTAGTTGTCGCAGCACTCGTCGCCGGAGTATACATCGGAGTGAAAGCCGACT
>JAPKXP010000058.1 GCA_026394745.1 Candidatus Altarchaeota archaeon | reverse complement strand
GCTGCAGACGTCTTCAATCTCCTTGTCGTCCTTCCCTATTAGGATGATTCTTGCCTTTTCCATTGTTTAGTTCGAGAGGAAAAAATTAAGATAAAAAAATTGGGTTGAAGAAGGCCTTACATGACCTTCTTCTTTACTTCTATTACCATTCCGGCTGCGACGGTCTGGCCCATGTCTCTTATCGCGAACCTTCCGAGTTGCGGGAACTCTTTCGCCGGTTCGATGACTAGGCTTCTTGTGGGCTTTACCTTCACTATCGCTACGTCGCCTGCCTTCAGAAATTCAGGCTTCTCTTGCTTTACAGCGCCTGTCTTTGGGTCGAGCGTCTTAATGAGCTCGGTGAACGTGCAAGCTACCTGTGCGGTGTGCACGTGGAAGACTGGCGTGTACCCGACGGTTATTGCGCTCGGGTGTTGTAGTACGACGATTTGCGCCGTGAATTCTTCAGCTACCGTTGGCGGGTTGTTTTCCGGGCCTACGACGTCTCCTCTCCTTACCGCGTTCTTTTCAACGCCTCTTACGTTGAAGCCGATGTTGTCGCCTGGCTCGCCCTTCGGGAGCTGTTCGTGGTGCATCTCGACCGTCTTGACTTCGCCTTTCACGTTGGCTGGCATAAAGATGATTTTGTCGCCTGGCTTTATGACTCCTGTTTCAACGCGTCCTACTGGGACTGTTCCAACGCCCGTGATTGTGTAGACGTCTTGTACTGGAATTCTGAGCGGCTTGTCAACCGGCTTTTCAGGGGCCTTAAGGTTATCTATCTCGGCCAGTAGCGTGTTTCCTTTGTACCACTGGGTGTTGTTGCTCTTCTCTTTGACGTTGTCGCCCTTGTAAGCTGACATCGGGATGAATGGGATCTCCTCTACCTTGTATCCTATGGACTTGAGTAGGTTGGAGATGTCCTCCTTCGCCTTCTTGTATCTGGCTTCGTCGTAGTTGACGGCGTCCATCTTGTTGATGGCTATTATAAGTTGCTTTATGCCCAGCGTCTTAGCTAGGAACGCGTGTTCCTTCGTCTGGGGCTGTACGCCGTTCTGTACGTCGACGACTAGGACTGCTGCGTCTGCCTGGGATGTACCAGTGATCATGTTCTTGACGAAGTCTCTGTGTCCTGGGGCGTCGATGATTGTTACGTAGTTCTTTTGGGTCTGGAATTTCTTGTGGGCTATGTCGATTGTAACCCCTCTCTCCCTCTCTTCCTTGAGGTTGTCCATAACCCAGGCGAACTCGAAAGTTCCCTTTCCGACCTTCTCTGCTTCATCGCGAAGGTTTTTCAGTGTCTGCTCGGAGACTTCTCCTACTTCGTACAGCAATCTGCCTACGAGTGTCGACTTTCCGTGGTCTACGTGACCTATGAACACTAGGTTCAGGTGTGGTTTCTCAGCCATTTTACATTATCCTCCTTTTGATATTATTATTATAAAATGGTGCTTATCTTATTTGAATTATTGTTTATAAATGCCCTGTGGGGGCTTTATAACGAAGCCACGGTCTTCTTATTCCATGAACTCCTCTGCTTTCGGGAGCTCTTTCTTCAAGCCCTTCCTCTCGCGCACCTGCGATACTACTTTCGGCTGAAGTTCCGTGGGCAGCTTCTCGAAGCCTGAGTTTTCTGTGCTCCAGAGGGCGTGTCCTTCGCTTGCGCCTCTGATGTCGCCTGCGAATCCGAACGACTCTGCGACTGGCATCCTGGTTTCTATGCTCATTAGCTCGTCTTTCTGTGTCATCTCGCCGACTATGCCCCTCCTCCTTTGGAGTTCTCTTGTGACTGAGCCCATGTATTGTTGGGGTACGTCAATCCAGACTTTCTGCATCGGCTCTAGGATGCAGGGCTTAGACCTGAGTATGCAAGCGTACATCGGGTTCTTTACTGCGGGGTAGATTTGAGCCGGGCCTCTGTGTATTGCGTCCTCGTGCAGGCTCGCGTCTTCGAGTTTGACTTTCATCTTCGTCATCGGCTCTTTCGCTAGCGGTCCGTTGTCTACGACCTGTTCGAATCCGTCGAGCAGGAGTTCCATGACTTCGTCAAGGTGTTGTACTCCCCTTGTCATGTCGATGAACAGGTTTCCTCTGTAGATGTCTATGATTCTTCTGGCTTCGTCTTTTTCCATGCCGAGTTCGGCGAGCGTCTGCCATATGTCTTTGCTCCTGTCTTTCCTTCTTCCTTCCTTGATGTCGCCTGAGGCTATGGCTTTGTATACGTCCTCTTCAAGAGGCTCTATGATGATTTGGAATTTGTTGTGCTTGTTCGGGCTTTTTCCTTCAAGCGGGCCGAACTTGCCTTCGATGCTCTCTCTGTAGACGACTATCGGCGGGGATACTGTCATCTCCAGGCCGCCTTGCTTTATCCTGTTGGTTATGACCTCCAGGTGTAGTTCGCCCATTCCGGACAGAAGGTGTTCGCCTGTGTTCTCGTCTATGTTAGCCCTAAGGGTTGGGTCCTCTCTCGCAGCCTGCCTTAGTACTTCGATTACCCTTGGCAGGTCCTTCATGTGCTTGGCTTCGACCGCTATTGTGACGACTGGCTCTGAGTAGTGTTGTATGGCTTCGAACGGTGCCATCGGCTCTACTGAAACGGTCTCTCCTGCGTAGGCGTGCTTCAGCCCGTTTATGCCGACGATGTTTCCTGCGACCGTCTTGTCGGTCCTCTCTCTCGTCGCGCCCATGTATATGCCGACGTTCTGGACTCTCTCAGTGACCTTCTGGTTAATCAGGTACACGTCCTGGCCTTCAACGAGCGTTCCGGAGAATATTCTTCCTGTAGCAACTTCGCCTTCACGCTTGTCAAAAGTCTGGATGTTGGTTATCATGATGGCTAGCTTCCCGTTGGGGTCGCAGTTTACCATGCTTTTCCCGATTTCGGACTCTAGGTCGCCCTTCCAAATCTGCGGGATTCTTATTTTTTGTGCTTGAACCGGGTTCGGCAGGTGTTTTACGGCCATGTCCAGTATAATCATCTGGACTGGCGCCTTCTGAGCGAGCGTCTTCTGGTCGCCCTTCATGCAGTAGTCTATTATGTCCTTGAATGATATGCCGCTGGTCTTCATGTACGGCACGTTTATCGCCCACTTGTGGAATCCTGAGCCGAATGCGACGCTGCCTTCGTTGACGCTGACTGTCCAGTCCACGCCTTCAGGCTGCTTCATCTGGATTATCTTGTTTATTTCGGCTATGATCTTCAGGAACCTTTTCTGCAGTTCCTCTGGGTTAAGCTTGAGTTCGTTGATGAGCCGGTCTACCTTGTTGATTAAGACGACAGGCCTAACTCTCTCCTTCAGGGCTTGGCCGAGAACCGTCTTGGTCTGCGGCATGACGCCCTCG
>JAPKXP010000165.1 GCA_026394745.1 Candidatus Altarchaeota archaeon | reverse complement strand
AGGCTAGCTTAACAAGATTATCGTTGACCTTTTCGACGGTCAGCGTCTGGCTGAACAATGTGGTCTGGGACTTGTTGACGACAATCTTCTCTGCGACCAGGCCCATGTCGCCCTCCTCCCGAAGGAGGCCGCCAATCTTTTCCTCTCCGACGCCGGACACGCTGGAGAGCGCCTTCACCATTATCTTCTCGGCTACGCCAAGCTCGGTCATCTTCCATTCCGGGAAAACCCTTCCGCGCAGGAACAGCAGCACCGTCGGAAGCAATGCTTCAGGAACCTTGGGTATGAACTCCGCTATTACGTCGGTCATGTCGATTCTGCCGGAGATGCCGTCAAGACGCTGGAAGACTGCTGAGAGCTCTGAAAAGTCCACGATAACATATCTGTTTTTCCACTTAAAGGAGTAATAGAGTACCCATGAAAATCACCGTCGAGACGCCGAAAGGCAGCTTCGTCAAATACCGGTTCAAGGACGGAAGGTTCACTCCGGAGCTTACGTCACCGTTCCCGACGCTGTTCAACTACGGATTCGTCGAGGGCACGGAAGGCAGTGACGGGATGCCTCAGGACTGTATAATAATCGGCGGTAGAATTTCGCAGGGAGAGAAGCTCAATCTTGAACCTTTGGGTGTGGTGTACTTCACAGACGACGGCAAGGAGGACAACAAGAGTGTATTCTCAGTTGGAGGCGATATAAAGCTGCTGGATAAGATAAGCCTTCACGTCTTCTTCGTCTGTTATACGATATTCAAGACCCTACACTACCTCGCGAAAGAACATAGGATTGCAAGATGCTGGTACGGCGGCGTTAATTTTACGGAAGGAAGACTTAGCCTTTAGCCTCGTTCTCTTCCTCGCTTTCGTTTTTTATGAAGAATTCTATCAGCTGGTCCCAGAACGTCTTCTCCTTCGGTTCAACCTCGCCGACTTTAGCCTTCTGCTTCTTCTCAAGCATTTCCTTGTGCCGCTTCTTCATGCGCTCGGCCTTTTCCTTTATCTCTTCAGGCACGTCATCCTCCTTCTTGATTGCGACGTTGCCCATGTGCTTGGTCTCCCTGACCCGGATGTCCACCGTCACCGGCTGTTCGACGCATTCTCCCACTATCAATGCGTGGCCGACGGAAAGCTGCTTTATCTCGTTCTCCATTCCTGCGCTGAATCCTTCAATGCTCTGGCCGATGGCGCGTAGGTCGTTGGGGTTCGTGACCTTAAGGATTATTTGGGTGTTGCATTGCGAGAGGACGTTCTTGTCGACTCTCGCGGGACGCTGGCTTACGACGCACAGGTTGATTCCGAACTTGCGGCCTTCGGATGCGATGGTACGCAGGATGTTTGATGAAATCACGTCGCCGAACCCGCGTTCAGGGCAGAAGTTGTGAGCTTCCTCTACCAGCACGAACACCTCATCTATCTTGCCGACGCAGCGGGCGTCGAACAGGTCCTTCACAATCTTTGCTACGACAAGATGCTGTATGTGAGGTTCGGTGCCCTTCAGGTTGACTATGCTAGCGCAGCCCTTCTTCACGATTTCATTCAGGTTTATCGGAGTTCCCTCGAACACGCCTGAATCCTGCAGGGCCTCAAGGCCTGCGAGAACCTTCCATTTCAGGTTGGTGGGCTGCTCCTCCACCTTCCTTACGAGGTCTTCGATAGTGTATTCGTCGTACTCCGCCTCCTCAAGCTCCTTCAAGGCCGCGTACAATACTGCCTTCTCCTTGTCGAGCAGGCGCATGGGCATGATGTTCGAAAGCTCCATCATGTCGAACCTCGGCTGTAGAACAAGCTTCTTCGCATCCTTGTTTATGTCGAGGTTCGTCGCGTATTCGGTGACCTTGTCCGCGTAGTTCTTGACCTGAACGTTGTACTTGAGCATGCCGTCGTAGTCGTC
>JAPKXP010000100.1 GCA_026394745.1 Candidatus Altarchaeota archaeon | reverse complement strand
CGTTGGAGGCGGAAGGGAGACTCCGGCCGAACTGGTGGTACTTGCTATTTTATCTTTCACGTCAATCATTCCAGTTACAATGGGGCTCGTACAATCCGGCAGGATACCGTCGTTCATCTTTTGGATGTCAGTCCTAGGATTCTTTTTAATCGAGAACAAACAGCTTAGGTCCGTATTAGTGCCGTACACTGTAGGCTACTTCCTATTGATGGTCTCGACAACCCGGTGGGACCACATGAGCATTCCCCTTGCTTTCCTGCTGTCATGCAACGGCGTGTTTTTATTGATGAAAGCAGGGGAGTACATTAGGAAAAAATCTTTGAAGGCGATTTACGCATTGATTCTGATACCTCTGGCGTTAACTTTCTGGATGGATGTCGAAGGCTTTGTGGCCGGAGGCCTTTGCGACATGCCCTACGACGGACTTAAAGAGCTTAACAGCTACATAAACCAGAACACAGGCACTGGCGACGTAGTGGTTACGTTAACGTACCTCGCGCCGGACATTAAAGCCAAGACCACTGTTTTTGAGAACTTTCTGCCATACAACGGATACGGCTTCGCTTATATGAGGAGGGAATACGGAATCAACGAGTTCGCGTACAACATCAGCATCGAAAACATCGATTATATTGTAATCCCAGAGGGCACACTTGAAACTTTGGAGTACAAGAGTCTAATTGAAAAATTTAGGGAATGGAACGTCGTATACCGGGTGGACTACGTTAGGAAAGGGAGTTGCGGACTTAGGGATTACGTTCCAGAGCCGTTCAATGACTACAAATGCGAAAGCCACTACGTGGTTTTGGAGAATCCGGGCAGGACGAGGGATTACGTATAATCCCGCATTAAAGCGTTTTAAACCGGCGAGAACAAATAATGAAGGAGATGAAGGTAACACTGCTCAGAATCACGCAGGACGCCGAGGATTTGATAGCTTCGGCAGGCAGGGTCTGTTACGCAAGCGAGCCGAAGACTCCGGACGCCAACAGGAAGCTGATTGGGAAACTCAGGGACATGGGACACTTGTCCACTTTCGAGCACGCTTCAGCGACGTTCCTGATTGAATGCGTCTCCAGGGCATGCACCCACCAGCTCGTCAGGCACCGCCTGGCCTCGTACAACCAGCAGAGCCAGAGGTACGTGAACGAACAGGGCTTCGAGTACGTTACTCCGCCGACGGTAGACAAGAATCCTGAAGCAAGGAAGGTCTTCGACGAAGGCGTCGAGAACACCAGGAGGACTTACAAGAGGCTGATGGAACTCGGCGTTCCGAAGGAGGACGCGCGTTTCATACTCCCCAACGCCTGCGCAACAAAGATTGTCGTCACGATGAACTTCCGCGAGCTACGGCACTTCATAAAGCTCCGCACTGGAGAAGGAGCGCAGTGGGAGATAAAGAAGCTCGCGCAGGAGATGCTCGCGATACTGAAGAAGGATGCGCCGACCGCGTTCGGCGACATGTAAACTTCCCTTAAATAGATCCGACTCACATAGATTACGGTAAGGTAGTTTGTCATGGAATTGCTTGAGAAACTGTGCATGGTTCATGGGATAAGCGGGTTCGAGGGGCCGGTCCTGGATTTGATGAGGACCGAGCTTAGGAAGAGCTGCGAGGAGGTCGTCATCGACACTTTCGGCAACATCATCGGCAGGAAAGGCACTGGAAGAAGGAAGATTATGCTTGCAGCCCACATGGACGAAGTGGGCTTGATGGTGAAACACATAAACAAGGAAGGCTTCATCAACTTCGTGAAGATTGGCGGCATAGACGACAGAACCCTGCTCGGCCAGCGCGTCGTCATCAAGGCCAAGAAGGGCGACGTGAAGGGAGTGATAGGAACGAAGCCGCCGCACCTGCAGAAGGACGAGGACCGAAAGAAGGTCATAAAGTACGATGAAATGTTCATAGACGTCGGCGCGAAAAGCCAGAAGGAGGCGGAAAAGCTTGTCGAGGTCGGCGACCCCATAGGCTTCGAGGCGAACTTCAGCAGATTAAGCAAGGAACTCTGCTACGGGAAGGCGATAGACAACCGCCTCGGCTGCTACGCATTATTGAAGGTCATGGAGAAGCTTCCGAAGAACATTAACGCGACGGTCTACGCAGTGGGAACCGCGCAGGAGGAGGTCGGCCTCAAGGGCGCAAGGGTGGCAGCCTTCAAGCTGGACCCGGACTATTGCCTTGCGTTAGACACGACTCTTGCAGGCGACACGCCGGGAATAAAGGAGACGGAATCCTGCCTGAAGGTCGGGAAGGGCCCTGCAATCACATGACCGACGCCGCAATAGTCTACTTGACGAGGGAGGGGATACCGTCCGGCGTGATAAGCGTTCCGACGAGGTACATCCACTCTTCGACCGGCGTGTTCAACATCAAGGACGTCGACAACATGGTTAAGCTGTGCGTTGAGGCGGTAAAGAGCTTATGATTTCATCCGTTTTTAGGAAGGCCGGTGAGGCCTTCGTCGTCTTGGCTGGCGGAGTGCTTTACGCATTGTTCAACTGGATTCCGTTACTTGGGCCGCTGGTTGTCGGTGCGGTAGTCGGGTTCAACTGCGGCGGCGGATTAAGGAAGGCGTTCTGGATGGGTGCTGCGAGTGGCTTCGTAGGATTCATTCTCGTATCGTTTGCTTTGTACTGGACCAGCCCCTTCGACTTGAACGGCCTTGGAGCGGTCGCAGTACTTCTTTTAGCTTGGACGCTCCTAGTTTGGAACATTGCCGGAGCGCTCTCGTGCGGGTTAGGCGGAGCTTTGGGTGTGATGGCAAGAGACTTTAACAGTTTCTCGGAGAGGTTCTTCTCCAGAAGCGGCATGTCGCATGGTTCCGGAGGGAACATCGTCTCGTACAGAATCTGCCCGTCCTGCGGCGAGGGTACGGCGGACAAGACTGGGTTCTGCGTGAAGTGCGGGAGCGCGATACTATGAAGTTCCTGAAGGATTTCGTTTACGACAGCAGGTGGGTCATACTCGCCAGCCTAGCCTGCTTCGCCTTCGGGATTGCGTTCGGAGCCGCATCCTATGGGAGGGTGATAGACAAGCTTCTGCCGGTGATAGAGGAGACGTTCAGAGACATTATGATAGATGGGAACGACCTCCAGACTGTTGCGAACATCCTAGTCAGGAACGTGTGGGCTTCAACGGTCGTGATGATTTTCGGCGTCTTCATAGCACCGACATTGCTGATACTGTTCTCCAACGGATTCATCGTAGGAATAGTCGCACGGCTTGCACTAGAGAGGGGTGCGGGATTACACAAGATATTTTTCGGCGTTGTGCCGCACGGAATATTCGAGATTCCGGCAATACTCTTCGCTTCGTCGGCAGGCATGCGAGTCGGCTTGAGCGCCATATTCCCCGGAGGGAAAAGCAGGATTAACGCGGTTTCAGACAGGATAAAGGAGGCTATGGCAGCCTACTTCACGATTGTTCTGCCGCTGCTCGTGATAGCAGCGTTCGTGGAAGTGTTCGTGTCCAAGAGGATGATACAGTAGATTCTCTTCCAGTTGCACGCGCCAGGAACTATCCTTCCAGAACCTTTATGAACTCCTTGGACCAGTCGACGTTTCTGACCTTCACGCCACCTGACTTCAGCCAGCTTGCAACCTTCCTGAAATTGACTTTCTTCGCGCTGTCCAGCTCCAGGACGTTCCCGCAGTTCTCAAGCGCCTCGCAAAGTATTATACCCAGGTATTCCGCCTCAAGATTCTCCATAATCTTTTCGCGGGAGTATCCTCTCGCAGCCATCCTCCCCCTCAAAACCAGGGGGCTCGCCCTCAAGACTATGGCGTGAGTGACGGGAAGCATGTGGCTCATAAGGCCCTCCACCAGAACGTCTCTTCCGGAAGCCTCCTCCTCAACAGCGAGAGAAAGCTTGTTCACGTCCACCAGACGGGTGTCCCTGCCCTCGTCAAAGCCATCTGAGAGACCCTTCTCGGAAATGAATTCTCCGAGGTGGATTAAGTCGAAGCCAAGAGCCTTAGAAAGTTCTACAGACAACGTAGTCTTGCCTGTGCAAGGCGTCCCGGACAAAGCCAAAAGGACTGGAGCCATCCTATATATTTAAAGAACTCATATATCTTAATTAATACTTAGATCAGTACAGGGTTAAGGAGGTTAAAATGACCGTAAGGAATAACTTTTTCAAGGCGACGTTTTTGGGAGTGCTTTTATTGCTCTCTGTAGTGTTAGTAAGTGCAGGGCCAGCAGGC
>JAPKXP010000093.1 GCA_026394745.1 Candidatus Altarchaeota archaeon | reverse complement strand
GCCGTCCGTGCCGCCGATGCCTCTGGCGAAAATGTGCTCCCCTGCGGAGGAGAGCATGAACAGCACCCTGTTCGCGTGCGGGTTGTCTTCGAGCGGGTATATCGCATCCCCCTTCTCCTTCACTAACTTGGGGATGTCCCTGCTGCTCCAGCTTGTTCCCTCAGCCTTCCCCAGCGCGACCTCCCTTGCAGACTTTAAAGGTATGTCGTGGAACTCGCCCTGGGTTGATTTAACCCATTCATCCCGCACTCTCAAAGGCATAAGAGGTTATACGCAATACTGGAATAAAATGCTTTCAACACTTTTCCAGCGCTCTAGGCTCTCTTTTAATTCACCCGAACGCCACTAAGATAACAAGAAAAAACATCGAGGTGAAAAAAAAGATGAAAGGACAAAGACCCGACTACCGGGTAAGCACGGTTGTGAAAGACGCCGAAACAGGCAAAGACCGTTGGACGAACATAGGAGTCGCGTTCAAAGGAAACGACACCATAACGGTGCTCATGGACTCCGTGCCCGTAAACGGCAAGCTGGTACTCCACAAACCAAAGGAGAAAGACAACTGAGCAAACATACTGCGGCAGCCGAATCTTTTTCTCTGTTTTTATCCTTATTTTAACGTCCACCCCAAATATTCTTCTGGAAAGAATGAACGAGGACGAGTTTAGCGAATGGTACCACAGGATGCTCGACGAGAACAAGATAGTCGACATAAGGTACAGCGTCAAAGGGATGCCAGTCTACCGCGGCATGGCGATGTTCATAATCCGGGAGATGCAGCGATATCTCGAAGGCATGCTGGAGGAGAACGGCCATGAGCCGGTATACTTTCCCGTCGTAATCCCGGAAGACACGCTAAGCAAGGAAGGCGAGCACATCAAAGGCTTTGAGGATCAAGTCTACTGGGTGACTCACGCAGGCCAAAATCTCCTCGAGCGTAAACTAGCCTTAAGGCCCACGTCCGAAACCAGCATGTACGAGCTCTTCTCATTGTGGGTTAGGACGCACAACGACCTCCCCCTAAAGATTCACGAGAGCGTGTCAGTATACAGGTACGAGACAAAGCACACCCGGCCTCTCATAAGAAGCAGGGAGTTCCTCTGGAACGAAGGACACACCGCGTTCGCGACAAAAGAGGAGGCGCTAAAGAACATCGAGGAAATAAAGGTAATATACAAAAAGCTGATTGAAGGACTGCTATGCATCCCGGTCATGGTGAACCAAAGGCCGGACTGGGACAAGTTTCCCGGCGCCGAATACACGATAGCTTTCGAGACCCTGATGCCAGACGGAAAAACGCTGCAGGTCGCGACAGTCCATAACCTAGGCCAGCACTTCAGCAAAGTATTCAACATAACCTACGAGAACGAGAAAGGAGAGAAAAACCTGGTTTGGCAGACTTCATACGGCCCAGGATTCGGAAGACTCCTGGCTGCCGTGATATGCGTCCACGGAGACGAAAAAGGATTGGTGATGCCCCCGAAGATTTCTCCAACGCAAGCCGTGATAATCCCCGTACTATTCAAGAACGTGGACGGCACGGCGATAATAGACTACGTCAAAAAAATAGAGGAGAAACTGGCCTCACAAGGAGTCAGAGTGAAAGTCGACTACAGCGACGAGCACCCCGGCGCAAAGTACTACAAGTGGGAGCGGCAGGGCGTACCCCTCAGGATAGAAGCCGGCCCGCGGGACCTGAAGGAAGGCAAGGTTGTCATAGTCAGGAGGGACACCGGCGAAAAGAAGAGCGTGCCCCTGGCTGAGCTAGACTTGGCGAAAACATTCTCCGAAATCGAGGAGTCCATGCGAACTAAAGCCAAGAAAAAACTCGATGAACGGAAGTTCAAAGTCAAGACCATGCAAGAACTAGCCAAACACGCCGGAGAAGGCATCGTCGAAGCAGGATGGTGCGGCGAAAAAGACTGCGTAAAACCCATAGACGAAGCCGGAACCATACTCTCCATAAGCAATGAAGAACACGAATGCGCAGTCTGCGGCGGGCGAGGCAAAAAAATCACGGTAGCTAAAACCTACTAGACAGTATTTAAACAAACAATACTTCTTACTATATACTTTCCCTAAGGCAAAATGCCATCACTAAAGAAACTAAGGGCTGACGGCCCCATGGGCGGCGCAGGCCTCCTCAGATACTTCGACGTCGACGAAGGCGGTCCGAAGCTGGACCCCAAGGTAGTAATCGGCCTAGTGGTCATTGTCATAGTGCTAGAAGTAATGCTGAAAGTAATCCTCCGCTAGATTCAAAGAGAGTGGTGGACAACTGAAAGTGATGCTGGACACTAGATTACTGGGTTTCCTAGACGAATCCTCATCCCCGCTTAACCTCGCAAGCACCATCCGACAATAGTTATGGCTGCTCCCTTCCGGGCCTGACCAGATTCCTAAAGCAGACAGTCCTGCGAGACGAGAACTCATAGTCGAAGTCTAGACCAGAACCTAGACGTCCAACACGCCTCCCAGTGTTCAGCCCCCTCGTAAGGACGGTTTAGGGTAACAGGCTACGCCCATCAGCCCGGCCTAGTCCACCAAGTAATTATAACACAACCAGACGTTAAAAACGTTCCATTTATAAATTATGTCTTTGAATATGTATACTGAGGTTGGCTGGTTCTGTACTAATCTAATGGAAGGTTAAAATGAACTCAATAGTTAACGAAGCACTAAAGAGAGGTATTGACACAAGCTTAAATGACATGGACGCTGTTGACCGGCTTAAGATAGTAATCTGCGGAGCCGGCGGCGGGGGCGGCAACACCCTAAGAAGACTGCACAACATAGGAATAACTGGGGCACAGCTTATCGCATGCAACACTGACGCCCAAGACCTAAAGAAGCTGCCTGAATCTGTCACTAAAATACTCATAGGCGCAAAGCTTACTCGCGGCCTGGGCGCAGGCGGATTCCCTGAACTAGGCATGAAAGCAGCCGAAGCCAGCAGGCACGAGATATCCGAAGTACTAAACGGCGTGAACCTCATGTTCCTGACTGCAGGAATGGGAGGCGGGACCGGAACGGGTGCAGCACCAGTCATAGCAGAGGTGGCAAGAGACTTGGGAGCAATAGTCGTCGCCATAGTGACGTTCCCCTTCAACCTGGAGCGCGCAAGACTAGACAAAGCCCGCGAGGGAATAGACCAGCTCAGGCACGTCTGCGACACGGTAATCATAGTCGACAACAACAAGCTCGTTGAATACGTGCCAAACCTCGCCATAGACAAGGCGTTCCTCGTGGCAGACGAAATAGTTTCAAGAGCGGTCAAAGGGATAACAGACACCATCATGGAGCCAAGCTTAATCAACCTGGACTTCGCAGACATTAAAGCGGTCCTGGGAGGCGGCAACGTCTCAGTCATCAGCGTCGGCGACGGCGAAGGACCGGACAGAGTGGAAGTCGCGGTCAAAAACACGCTAGCCCACCCGCTGATGGAAGTTGAATACAGCGGAGCCAAGGGCGCGCTAATACACATCACCGGCGGACCCGATATGAGCATCGGAGAAGCCAACATTGTCGGTGAACTAATAACCCAGGAGCTCGACCCCAGAGCCTCAGTGACATGGGGCGCTAGAGTAAGCCCACGACTCTCAGACAAAATAGAGGTCATGGC
>JAPKXP010000115.1 GCA_026394745.1 Candidatus Altarchaeota archaeon | reverse complement strand
ATAGGCCTCGACGAGAAGGGCGCTCCGAGGGAGGACGGGTTTGACATAACCGCTGCTTCCGAGGTCATGGCCGTCTTGTGTCTGGCGAAGGACGTTAAGGATTTGAAGGAGAGGCTTGCGAGGATGGTCGTCGCGTACACGTTGTTCGGGAAGCCGGTGACAGTGAAGGATTTGAATGTTCAGGGTGCAATGGCTGCGATTCTCGTGGAGGCGTTTAACCCGAATCTGGTTCAGACTACCGAAGGGGTTCCGGCGTTCGTGCACGGAGGGCCTTTCGCAAACATCGCTCACGGGTGCAATAGTCTGATTGCGACGAAGACCGCTTTAAAGCTTTCCGACATAGTCGTCACGGAGGCTGGTTTTGGCGCTGACCTGGGCGCCGAGAAGTTTTTCGATATCGTTTGCAGGCAGGGCGGCCTTAGTCCGCAGTGCGTCGTTCTTGTCGCGACCGTACGGGCTCTTAGGTATCATGGCGGAGCGGTCGACCACAAGAAGGTTGACCTTCCTTCGGTTGAGCGCGGTTTCGAGAATCTTGAGAAGCAGATAGAGAACATAAGGAAGTTTAACCTGCCGTTGGTTGTAGCTTTAAACCGGTTCGACTCCGACTCTGAGGGCGAGATTGAATTCGTTTTGAACAAGTGCAAGAAAATGCGGGTCAGGGTTGCTTTAAGCGACGTCTACGCTAAAGGCGGGGAAGGCGGCATGGACCTTGCGAAGAACGTCGTCGAGCTTCTGAAGGAGAAGCGCGGCTTCAAATTCATATACGACGAGAAAGAGTCCCTGAAGGAGAAGATAGAGCGTATTGCGGTTGAGATTTACGGCGCCGAAGGCGTCTTATACACCGAGTCCGCGGAGCACGACATGAAACAACTGGACGAGCTGGGCTTCAAGGACCTTCCGGTGTGTGTGAGCAAGACTCAGATGTCTCTTTCAGACAACAAGAACTGGATAGGCCGTCCGCACGGGTTCAAGGTCACTGTTCATCACGTGAAGGTTTCCGCTGGCGCTGGGTTCTACGTCGTGTTGATGGGCGACATCGTGACCATGCCGGGCCTCCCGAAGGTTCCTGCAGCCGAGAATGTTGACGTGACCGACGAAGGCGAGATAATCGGTTTGTTCTGATTGATTTTAAGTGTGGTTTCAGTTAATATTATATGAGCATTTATAGAAAGAGTGGGAGTGGCGATGCTCTTGATGTTGCTTCGCAGAATCCTGATTTTCCAGCTCATCTGTTGTCTACAGTCCCTTGGAGTCCTAAGTCTTGGAATGACTTGAGCCCCTTGATACGGAAGCCTGTGATTAAAGACCTTTCCAGCGTCATACCTGAGGGCCAGATGCATCTAGACCCTCTTGAGAAAATGGAGCTTGCGTACTACTCGATGATGCTTGGCACCGACCCGTTCAACAGGAGGGGCGTTAAGCAGCAGGCCGGCTCCGGGGACGGCCTTGATTTAGACGCTAACACGTTCCTTCAGGTTGTTAACGAGTTGCAGCCGGTCTTAGGTTATATCCGTAGTAGCGCCGTCGAACCTGCTCCTAAGGCGGTAACAGGCGAAAACCTTGGGTGGGGCGGGTCCGTGCTGAAGTATGCTCGCGGTTTTATGTCGGCAGTTTCTCGTCTCGGGAAGTCTCTCATGGGCGTTAAGGAGGCGGTTGACCCTGCGGTTCTGCTCAGGCGGGAGAGCGCGAGGAATCTCGCCTTTTTCTACCATTATGCGAGGGGATTGAATTTGGACCTTGCTATGAGGCCTGAGGATGTGGAATGCGTGGTTAAGGAGATGAATACGCTGGAGAGTAATCGGAATTCGGAGCCGAGAGATTTGATGTTGATGCACGTGTGTCTGCAGGCTCTTGATTACAAGTACGGCATCCACGAAAAGTTCAATCCAGGGAGAGACGAGTATGTGATGGATGGTATGCTGGAGAGGGCGCGTTCTGAGATGGCGCCTCATAAGGGCCTTATGCTCGCTGAAGTCCACGACTGTATGGGGAATTTGGGTTTTAAGCGCGAGGTCACTCCGCAGGACTGGAGTGACATGGTTCACGGTCTTAACGTTGCTGAATTGAATCCGCGCAATTACCTGCGGCAGGTTTATCACCTCAACCGGATTTTTAGCAGAAGTCATCCCGCTTCCGGGCTGGTTGAAGAGTTGAAGTGAATGCAATGGATTATGTTAATGCGCTCCGTTATCTTGACGCTTTCAAGGGCGAGGGCATTAAGCCTCGTCTTGAGCATACGAAGTTTATTTTAGACCGGCTTGGCTTCAGGCAGGATTTTAAGGTGGTTCACGTCGGCGGCAGCAAGGGGAAGGGCAGCGTCTGCGCTTTTGTGAATTCTATTTTGTGCGAGGCCGGGTTTCGCGTCGGCTTTTACTTGTCGCCGCCTCTGCAGGATTTCACTGAGAGAATCAGCGTGGACCGCATGTTTATTCCGGAGGACGATTTTGCGGCGCTTGTCAGCGAGGCCGAGCCTTTTATTGAGGAGTTGTCTTCGTCCGAGCTTGGCAAGCCGACTTTCTTCGAGGTTGTTACTGCGCTTGCATTGCGTTACTTCCAGTTGAGGGGTGTTGATTTCGTCGTTCTTGAGGTCGGCATGGGCGGGAGGCTTGATTCCACGAACGTCGTTGATTCCGTGGTTTCGGTCGTCACTGGTATCGAGCTCGAACACATGCGTTATTTAGGCACTACGATACGGCAGATAGCAAAAGAGAAAGAAGGCATAATAAAACCGAACACGACGTGCATCACGTCCGCAGAAGACCGAGAAGCACTGGAAACTCTGGAGAAGGAATGTAAGGAACGAAAGACCAAGCTCGTCAGGATAGGCGCCGACGTCAAATACGAAAAGACCAGATCAGACGACAAAATCCAGGAGTTCAACATCGACAGTAAACTAAAATTCAGGAACCTGAAGATTAAACTACTCGGCGAACACCAAATACGGAACGCGGTCACCGCAGTCGCGGCAGTCCTCGAGGCGGCTGAAGTCGGCGAAAAGAGCATTCGCGGCGGGCTACTTAAGGCGCGCTGGCCCGGCAGGCTTGAGGTCGTAAGAGAGAATCCCACGATAATCCTTGACGGAGCCCACACGCTCAACGGGATGAATGCTCTGAAAGAATCCCTAAAGCTATTCAAGTACGACAAGCTGATTGTAGTCCTTGGTATCTCAAAGGACAAGCCTATGGCTGAGTTGACCCGGCAGATTGCGCCGTTGGCTTCTGAAGTCGTGGCGACTAAAGCAGTCGTCGAGAACGCAGGCGACCCCAATGTAATCTGCGAGGAGGCGAGGAAACACTCCAAGGCGACTTTAATACCCGACATCGTCGAAGCCGTAGAACACGCGGTAAAGTCCGCAGGCGAAAGAGACCTTATTTTAGTAACCGGCTCATTATATGTTGTCGGAGAAGCGAGGGGGATATGGTTCGACAAGGTGGAGCTATGAAGTTCGGAAAATTCGAGCTTCCAGTGGGCGAACGGGTTCTCGTGATGGGCATAGTCAACGTTACACCCGACTCATTCAGCGACGCCGGGAAATTCGCCTCGACTGAAAAGGCGGTAGAGCACGCCCTAAGGATGGCTGAAGACGGCGCAGACATAATCGACGTCGGCGGTGAGTCGACGAGGCCTGGTTCCGAGCCGGTGTCAGTCGACCAGGAAATCAGCAGGGTCGTTCCTGTGATAAGGGAGATCTCAAGGAAAGCCGGCGTTCCAATATCAATCGACTCCTGCAAGCCGGAGGTAGTTGAAAAGGCTTTGCAGGCCGGTGCGTCCATGATAAACGACGTGAACGGACTGCGGGGGGAGGGCATGGCAGAGCTTGCGGCAAGATACGACGTACCTGTGTGCATAATGCACATGCAGGGGACGCCCAAAGAAATGCAGAAGAATCCGTCTTACGATGATGTCGTGAAGGACGTCAAGAGCTTCCTGAAAAAACAGGCCGATTACGCGGTGAAAAAGGGAGTAAGCAGGAACAAAATCATTGTAGACCCCGGCATAGGATTCGGGAAGACGACTGAACACAACATAGAGTTGATAAGAAAAATTCGAGAATTCAAGAAGCTCGGATACCCCGTCTTAATCGGGCCTTCAAGGAAGGCTTTCATAGGAAACATACTTAACGCGCCGGTCGGCGAGAGGCTTGCAGGAACGATAGCAGCCTCCGTGGTATGCGCCGTAAACGGCGCGGACGTAATCCGGGTGCACGACGTTAAAGAGGTCGTGCAGGCGCTAAGGCTTGCGGAAACGATAATAAGGTAGCTGGCGAATAATCATACGATGGCTAAAACCAGGATTGGCGTACTCGCTTCAGGATGCGGCAGCAACTTCCAGGCTATCATAGACGCTGTGGAATCCGGATTCATAAAGAACGCGGAGATTGCGGTCCTGGTTTCCGACGTGAAGGACGCTTTCGCTCTAGAGCGCGCTAAAAAACACGGCATAGAGCCGTTATTCGTTAATCCGAAGGAGTTCAGGAAGCGGGAGGATTACGACGCAAAAATCGTTGAAGAGTTCAAGAAACGTAAAATCAACCTGGTTCTGCTCGCAGGATACATGCGATTAATCACGCCAGTCTTCGTGAAGGCGTTCAAGAACAAGGTAATGAACATACACCCTGCAATACTGCCTTCATTCCCTGGCCTCCATGCGCAGAAGCAGGCTCTCGACTACGGCGTAAAGGTCTCGGGATGCACCGTCCACTTCATAGACGAGGAAGTAGACCACGGGCCCATAATAGTACAGCGCGCGGTGCCTGTGAGGGAGGATGATACTGAAGAGACCCTTTCAAAGAGGATTCTTGAGCAGGAGCACCTGGTTTATCCGCTCGCAGTCAGGATGTTCGTTGACGGAAAAATTAGTGTCAAGGGACGATTGGTCATTGTAAAAGAATAGCCGTAACCGTCAGTACGGCTGGCACCGTGAAGTTGTCATCCCACGGACTCAAAAGCTCTACAAACGCTCCTATCAAACCGAATTTCACTGCCAGCGTCCAGTCGACGAAAATCATTGCTGCCGGAATCGAAAAGATCATGAAAGCCATTGTACCCTCTATGCTTTTGAAGCCAAGCTGGTGTATCCTGTACCTACCGTGGAATTTCCCTATGAGCGTTGAGAACGCGTCGCCGACACTCAACACCATTATTATCATGCACGCCGTCTTAACGTCCAGCAAGAGTATTGGAAAAAACACCCCTATGCCGTAGTGTATCGCGCCCTTGAAAGGGAAGTTCTCTATGTCCTTCTTCCTCTCGAACTTGTAGAGCATGTGGTTTGAAACACGCGACTTGGGATGCACGCGTGGTATTAACAGCATCACAAATACGCCAAGAACAAGGGGTATCAGCACGAGGTTCCCGTAGACCGGCTTCAGGTAGTAGACGGCGAACGCTATGGATGAACCTAGTATGAGGTGAAACAGCTTCCTCCGCAGTTCAAGGCGGTAATCGCTCATTTCAACCCGTCGCACCCTTATATATTCCAAGACGTGCTATTTAATAGCCGTGCTGGATTTTTATCCATTTAAAATATTATAATATGCGGGGTATTGTCAATCACGGAAGATGAACGTGCTATACTCTATTTTGGTGTTGGCCATCTGGTTCATGTCGACGTTCGTTATCGTATTGATGCTGCTTGTAATACTGAGCAAGCGCAAGACAATGGATGCCGAGATTGTGCCTCCGAAGAACCTGCCTAAAGTCAGCATAGTACTGCCTGCTTTCAACGAGGAGACTGGCATACTGCCTGCCCTAAAGTCGCTTGCTGCGATAGAATATCCCAAGCCGTTGTACGAGATTATCGTAGTTAACGACGGCTCGAAGGACAATACGAGCGGCATAGTGCGGGAATTCATGGATGAGAACAAGGGCGTTCCCATAGTCTTCCTAGACCGCAGGCAGAACCGAGGAAAAAGCTACAGCCTCAACGAGGGCACGAGGAATGCTTCCGGCGATCTTGTGGCGTGCATGGACGGCGACAGCATAGTACGGCCGGACATCCTTTCCAAGACTGTCGGCTACTTCAAGGACAAGAAGGTCGCTTCAGTAAGCGTCAGGGTTAACGTCCAGGACCCTAAGAACGTGCTCGAGAAGATAATCGACGTCGAGTATTCAGTCGGGCTTTCGATTTCCCTTAAAGTCCTTTCAATGCTCGACAGCATGCACGTCACCCCCGGCCCGTTCAGCATATACCGGAAGAGTGTTCTCCTTGAAGTCGGCGGATTCGACGAAAAGAACATTACCGAGGACCTGGAGATAGCTTTCAGGATACAGAAGAGCGGCTACAAGATGGCATTCTGCCTTTCCACAGGAGTGTCAACGAAGGTTCCTTCAGACCTGAAGTCTCTTTCAAAACAGCGCAACAGGTGGTATTCCGGCTCTCTTATCACCGTGTGGCGCCACAGGGATTTGCTATTGAACCGGAGGATGAAGGTGTTCGGCGTGTTCCTTCCGTTCAATTACTCCCTCATAGTCCTCGGGATGGTGTTGTTCGTCTACACGTTGTACATCGTGGCGAATAACATATTCATCGGCTTAAACCACATGCGCCTGGTCAACTTCGACCTTCTGCTTTCTAATTTCACCTTAAGTTTCGACCCGCTTTCAATCGACGTTTTCACCATAATGTCCGTGACCATGATTTTGATGACGGTCTTGCTTACCAAGACAAGCTATACGGTTATACGTAGGAAGGTCCGGGACAATTTTGTCGGCTTCTTCGGGTTTTTGTTTTTCTTCATATTCTACCAGATATTCTGGTTTAACGCGTTCTACAGCGTTCTTCGGGGGAGGGAGATAAAGTGGAGGTAGATCGGTCGATATTCCTGAAGGCGTTCGTGATAACGGTGCTGCTTTTCATCAGCTTGTACTCCCTGAACGTTTACCTGAACTCCCAGAGGGAGGTGGTTCTGGACGCCAGGATGAACGAGATTCTCGAGGAGTTTGACGAAGTGCAGGCTTTGACGTCGCTCATGAAGGTGTTCGGCGAGAACGCGACCTGCCTTACATTGAAGTCGAGGATGAAGCTTTTGGACACGAAGATATGGAAGCTCGGCGACAAGATCGACTCGTACAGGCAGATTTCAAGGGACTACATGAATGATCCGTATTACCAGATTCAAAAGGAGAAGTTCAACAGGCAGGAGGTCATCTACTTCACCATTCTAAAGGAGATGAAGTCGCAGTGCGACCTCAACCAGACTGAGGTGCTCTACTTCTACCGCAACAGCCAGGACTGTAAGCAGTGCGACGACCAGTCTTATGTCCTCAACTACTACAACAATCGGATAGACCCTGAGATAGCGACGTTCAGCTTCGACGCAGACCTGAATCTGACTTCAGTCGACGTCCTCCTTAGCATTTACAACGTGACCGAGTATCCCTGCATCGTCGTTGAGGGTGATACTAATTGCGGTCTGCAGAACAGCGACCAGATGAAGGAGATACTGTGCAGGCGCAATAACCTGTCTATCTGTTGATTAATTGAAAAGACTTAATATTAGGGTATGATTGAGCAGGTTCTGATTGTTCTGTTCTCGTTCATGACTATGTTGTATCTTTCGTGGATTATACTCTATTTCATTCCTCGCAGGCGTTTCACTGGGGATGTCAGATATCCCTCCCTTTCGATGATACTTCCAGCCCACAACGAGGAGAATGTAATCGAGAAGTCTTTGCTGGGCGGACTCAATTCCGATTATCCGAGCGAGAAGGAGGTCATCGTCGTGGACGACGGCTCAACCGACAAGACCGCTGAGATAGTCCGTAGGATTATGTCTTCCGACGGTAGAGTGAAGCTCTTGACTGTAAGCCATGGCGGCAAGGCTAATGCAATCAACACGGGACTTTCTCAGGCGAAAGGCGAGATTGTTGTCGTGGTGGATGCAGACTCAGAGCTTGATTCAAAAGCACTCTTGGAGCTTGTGCGCCCGTTCTCAGACGAGCGGGTTGGCGCAGTCTCAGGTGTCATACGCGCCAGGATGAACGACAACGTGCTCGTCTGGTACCAGGACCTGGAGTACATGATGTCCTCGACCTGGAGGCTCCTATGCGACAAGCTTGACGCGACATACCTGCTCCCTGGCTTCACGGCGTTCAGGAGGAAGGCGCTTTTGGATGTCGGCGGGTTCAGCACGGACACGCTCGCCGAGGACTTCGACATAGGATTGCGCGTGAAGAAGGCGGGCTACCGGATGGTGATGTCCGACGCCGTAATGTACACGCAGGTGCCGCAGGACCTTAAGTCTCTAGTAAGGCAGAGGGTCAGGTGGAGCCGCGGGACTATACAGGTGGTGAAGAAGCACTCGGACGTGCCGTTCAATCCGGAATACGGCGCAGTTGGCTTCTATGGCATCCCGACGCAGCTTTACTGGTTCGTGCACGGCTTCGTGGCGCTCCCGATTTCAATATACCAGATTCTATACGGCTACCTAACGTACTTCGTGAAGTACAGCGACTTCGTTTCGTTCAACGTGTTCAAGTACTTTTTCGGCTGGATTTCCATGTACGGGATGCTCGAGTACTCGTTCAACTCCTTTACCGGCGTTTATCCCATGAACGCGTTCTTCCTGCTTTGCTTCGTCTCGTTCTTCCTTGGCGTGTCCTACAACGTGCTTTCCATAACAAGGTATTCGCGGCTCAGCTGGAGGCACGCTTTCGTGATATTCTTCTCGTTCCCGTATTCCATATTCGCCCTGATAATCTTCACGTTCCCCATACTCTGGGAGTTGAATCCGCTGGCAAAGAAGAAGGCGCTGGTCAACATATGGGAAAAGTAGTGGCGGACATTAAATCCGCTCTTAATCTAGCACAGCAAATATTAAATAATTCGTTTTAACTCGAT
>JAPKXP010000170.1 GCA_026394745.1 Candidatus Altarchaeota archaeon | reverse complement strand
GGTGGTTTTGCTTAAAAGCTTTTTTCGGTGTCTGGCGAATAAAGTAGGTGGCTTTTTTATAGTGTGTAGGGTAGATAGTTAACCATGGAAAGGAAGTTTGTTTATGCTACGGTTTTTGTTTTGTTTTTGTTTTTGGCGTTGGGCCTGAGCTCGAACGCCTCGGCTGAGATAATAATTGTGAACGAGACTAAGGCGCAGCTTTATGCGCTGGAGAATGTCCGGCTTTCGGGGGACTTGGATTCCAACGTCCTTTCGATGAGCGGGTCTGGCGAGGTCATAGTCGGTGATGGCGTGAAGATTTATCTTTTCGGCCAGGCTTCAGACATCCTCGTGGACAACGTCGTGATTGCTGGAAATCAAGTGCCGGTCTCGTTTGACAACAAAGGCTACTTTTTTGTTGCAAACAAGGGCAAGTTCTCGTTTACCGGGGAACTTAAGATCAGGACTCCGGGGCAGGTCCGGTTGTACGTGCAGGGTCCGATGAACGAGCTTACGCTCGACCTGCTGCACGGCTACGCTATCGGCGGGGACAAGTACGGCCTGTACGGGCAGGAGGTCATTCTCCAGAGGAGCGAGAAGGTCGCGACCTTGGTGGACGGCAGCTTCAGGTTCACTTACGCCGAGAGGAACGACTTCTATTATACCATAACCTACAGGTCCTTCGGGAAGTCCTTGGGCAGGGAGGAAGTCTTGCTCAGGATCGGCGAGAGCTTGGTTTCAGTCGCCGGGGCGAAGGATTATTCAGTCCAGAACGGCGTACTAGTGCTTGAGCTTGAGGGCATCTACGCTACGGTTGTCGCGAGCGGTACGTTCAACTCAAACAGCCTGAAGGTGCCGCTTAAGGAGGGCACGCACCACGTGCTCATAGAGTCCGACCCAGAGAAGAAGATCAGCATATCAACGGACGCGAAGGAGATTGACTTAAGCCAGGCCACACTGCCGTTCACGTACAGCAACGCGCGCGCTTTCCTTGCTTCAGACAAGAACTACATCACGGTCGACGTAAAGCAGCTTGACAAGTACCCGTCACTTGCGGCTTCAGTCAGCAGCGCCACAAACAGCATAGCGATAACCGAGAAGGGCAGCATGCTGGGCGAGCTTAGCTACAGGTACAGCAACACCGGCGTAGACTACATACAGATTGACGCGCCTGGCACGCCGTTGTATGCCGCTACAAGCTACAGGGATTCAGTTAAGCTGACTAAGGAGGACGACAAGCTGTTCTTAAGCTTCCCGAAGACTGCCGCAGGCGGTTCAGGCACCCTCGACATGATATACTTCGACCCCAGGGATGCGCTAAAGCCGGTGGACATGGTGGACGTTCCAGTCGCAAACACCGAGCTTCCGGTGACGCAGCAGACTACGACCATTTACCTGCCGAGCGACTACACCGTGTTGTACACGTTCGGCGCGAAGGGCGGAAGCGAGCTTCCTGACCTCAAGACGGTCGTACTGTTCGCGATAGTAATCGGAGGGATAGCTTACGGAATGAAGAGCAAGATAAGCTTCGTAGTCCCGTACACGCTGTTTATGGCGGGCCTATTGTTGTTTGACGGAATCGTCTTCGGCATAGCGCTCATAATCTCGATAGTGCTTGTGATAAAGAGGTACATCGAGAAGAAGGCGTTGACTTGGATGATAGCAGGCGCTGGAGTCCTCGTCGTGCTTTGCTTTGCAGTGTTGATATTCTTCGCTGTGATATGGCAGCTGGGCGTCTTCAACATGGGCGGCTCAAGCTACAGTGAAGCGAGAATAGCCTCCGACTACGCAACAGTCAACGAGGCTGCGATGCCGATGGCAAAGAGCATGAGCCTGATAGGCGAAGGCACAGGAGCGATAAACGTGCCCCAGCGAGAGGGCGTGCTGCCGGTCAGGATGGAGCTTCCGAACCTGGGCAAGACCATAACAGTGACCAACCATCTGGTCACCAATGAGAACCCTGTGAAACTGAGCATCCTGATTGTATCCAACTGGCTGGCCTGGATACTGTACGCAGTAGCCTTAGCCGTAGGATACTTAGCCCATAAGCAGTACAGGGGGTAGAAAAACCCCTTTTCTTCTTATTTTATTTTTTTCTCTTTTTACCGGTACATTGGAAGCTGCGCCATGTCCTGGTAGTTCTCCTGGCCCTTCTTCAGCTGCTCGAGCATTTCCTGGTACTTGTGCTCTATCTTTTTTCCGGTCGTCTTCAGTTCATCTACGTCAATCTGCATGCCAATCAGCTTTCCTATTATCTCAAGTAGAGTGGCTGCGGCGAGGGCGTCTGGTATGTAGCTCGTCTCCACCATCAGCGATAGTATGGGAATCTTCATGTCGCTGCATTCTATCATCAGGCCGCTGGATATGCCGGTGAGCACGCCGTCCTGCAGTTTTTTCGCCTTCATGTCGGGCTTTTCCATGCGCTCGGAAAGCTTCTCGTCGGAGGACAACCAGAATATCTCGTGCTCTTCGGTAGTCTGTATCCCGGACATGCTGGCGAGCAGTATCATTTCCCTCGGCTTCACGCCCTTTATCCACGCGCCTATTGCCTTAGAGAAGTCGGGCAGCAGCGGGACCGGGATTATGAGCTCGGAGGTTATTAGAATCAGGTCGTCTTTAGCGTATATGCGTATCGGAAGCATGGGCTTCGAGTCGTGGACCACAACGATTCCAGTCAGCTCGTCGGATGTTATGCACCCGACCTCCTGCATGCCGAGCTTCTTGACTATGATGTTTGCGGCTATGGTGCTGACGTAGCCCTTGCTCGGGAACGCCTCTATGAGGATTGCGTTTTCAGGCAGTTTGCCTTTTACTTTTATGTCTACGGTCATGTAAGGTATTGTCCCTGGTTCTTATAAAATGGTCGAAGCCACCGGACAGGTTGACTATTTTACGGCCGTCGAGAAGCTTTACGCCCTGTTTTTTCCCGGTGATTACGCCCACCACAGAAACAGGAGTCTTAAGGCGCATCTTCCTTAGCTTCCTTCTTGGAATCGTGAAGACTATCTCATAGTCTTCGCCGCCGTTTAGGGCGTACTGGAAGGGGTCTTTGCCTAGTGCCTTTGCGGACGCTATAGTAGTCTTGGATAAGGGTATGCTGTGCTTTAGTATCATGGCTCCGGTACCGCTCCTATCGCAGATGTGGCATACTTCGCTGGCAAGGCCGTCTGATACGTCAATCATCGCGTTCGCGTGCTTTGAGATTACGCGGGCTTCCTTAAGCCGGCACTTTGGTTCCAGATGATATTTCAAGTAGCCTTTCTTGCCTGCGAGCAGTAGCTCGAGGCCTGCCTTACTCTTGCCTAAGTCGCCTGTAACGCAGATTAGGTCGCCGACCCTGGCGCCTGACCTGAGGCGGAGACGGTCCTTCTCCACTAAACCGATTATCGTAGTGTCAACGACAATATTTTTGCCGTGAGTGGTGTTCCCGCCTATTATGCTGAAACCGTGCTTCCCGGCAACAGACTGCATGCCTTCGTACATCCTCTCCATGTACTCCACGCTCACGTCGTCAGGCAGCGAAATGGAGACCAGCGCGTACTTGGGGAATCCGCCCATGGCGGCGATGTCGGAGACGTTAGCTTCCATTGCCTTCATGCCAACCTGCTTTGGGGTGCTCCATCCCCTGCGGAAGTGGTCTCCTTCAACTAGCATGTCTACGGTCCAAAGCAGGTAATACTTTTTGTTGAATTTGATTACTGCGGTATCGTCGCCGATGCCAACGACAACACTCCCGTCCCTCAGCTTACCCAGCTTCCTCACCATCGCGTCAATCAGCGCGAACTCGCCGCCAAACTCCGGGATACTTGCCATCGTTGTTTACTATTGTACTGCTGGTAAATTTAATGGATCATTCGCAACTAAAACTAATGCGGTGGTTTAAAACTTGACATTTTGACAATATCCGACCACTAATGCCCACATCTGTACACCCACTTTTGGGTTTTTTGGCTTTTTAACGTTTTTAACGTATCCTGCTTAGAATATATTAATTATTTTTATATGGGGTGAGGGGTTGTCTAAAGAACAAACATCGCTTGAGAAGGAGTTCTTACAATCAGTGTTAGACGGCATTGAAGAAAGCATCGTGGTTCTCGACCGGGATTACCGGATAGTCTGCTATAATAACGCCTTCAACGGCTGGCTTAAACGCCCTAAGAAGAAGATAATCGGAGAACACTGCTACACAGTCATAAAAGACCAGCCGGTACGCTGCAGCCCCTGCATTGTGCGTGAGACATTCAGGACCGGCCAGTTTTTTGAGACATCCCATTCACACGACCTGGGCGGCAGAAAGGTGCACCATGAAACCAACGCCTATCCGATAAAAGACGCCAACAGTGAAGTCAAATACGTCATATACATGTTCAAGGACATTACCGAGAGGGCTATGATAGAGGAGAAGGTGCGCGAACTAAACAAATTCAAGGAGAAGATACTTGACAACGCAGGCATCGCCATCAACATACTCGACGAAGACGGCAACATCATGAACTCAAACAGGGGTGCTGGAGAACTGTTCGGCCACGCGGAGGAGGACATACGGGGGGAACCACACAGCATATTTTACAGGAATGAGGATAAAGAACTGCTCGCGAAAGCAATGCATGAAGTGCTTGAGAAAGGGAAGTTCGAAAGCGAAGTCACATTAATCAAGAAAAACAGGACGGAGTTCCCCGCACGCCTTACATTAACTACTGTCGAAGACGACCACGAAAAACCCGCGGCGATAATCGAGATAGTCGATGACCTAACGCAACTGAAGAAAGCAGAGCGCGTGATAAAGCAACAGCTTGAGCAACTTAAAGAGCTTGATACTATAAAGGAGGAGTACTTTTACTCAACATCCCATGAATTCAAGACCCCGTTGACGAGCATAGTCGGCCTGACGAAAATGCTCTTGGACGAGAAGGTCGGCAAGTTGAATGGGCAGCAGAAGGAGGCTCTTAATCTGGTATACTGCGACTCCAAGCGTCTGAGGGGGGCGGTACAGAAGATACTGGACATAGCTCGGATGGAGTCTGGAAAGATGATTTACCACATAGATAAAGTGGATTTGAACTCGGTCATGAGCGAGGTATTGGAAACAGTGGGGATACTGTTTGAAAGCAAAAACCTGAAAGTAACCAACAAGATAGGCGGTGACATACCGCATGTCATCGCTGACAAGGAGAGGATAGCGCTTGTCATCGAAAACATCATAAGCAATTCCATCAAGTTCACTCCCGTGGGTGGAAGAATAGATGTCACCGCATCAGTAGAGGGGGATAACGTTCTCGTTCAAATACATGACACTGGAGTCGGCATACCCGAAGAGGATAAGGAGAAAATCTTTGAGAAATACTACCAGGTAAAAAGCGGGATGGGGGAGAACGTGGGCGGCTCGGGACTGGGGTTGGTGATATGCAAGAAGATTGTTGAGGATTTAGGCGGTAAAATCTGGGTTGAGAGTAAGTTGAGTGAGGGCAGCACCTTCAATTTTAGACTGCCTTATAAGGAGTCAAAACAACATATAAAGAAAAAATAAGTGGAGGAGCGATACAACATGGCAAAAAAAATATTGATTGTTGACGACGAGCCGTCCGTAGCTAAGACCGTTAAATTCATCTTAGATGCGGAAGGGTTCGAGACTCAAATAGTATTCAGCGGCGAGGACTGCCTTAAAAAAATTGCGGGGGAGGCGTTTGACCTGGTGCTATTGGACATTATGATGCCCAAGATGACTGGCTGGCAGGTTTTCGAGGAAATCAAGAAGAGGCATCCTAAGCTGAACGTAGCCTTCCTTACCGTGATAAAATACTCTGACGCAGTTAAGGAAAAACTGGAGAAGGATGGTCTCAAGGGATACATAACAAAGCCGTTTGAAAACGAAGAACTGGTAAACCGCGTGAAATCCATAACCTCTAAATAAATTAGGTCCTCCAAATGCTAGTAAAAGAATTAGTGGCTAATGGGGGGCGTCCATAGACGTAAAAAAGGATGTTATTGATGCATTGTTTACCTTGTTCAGTAACAGGCGGCTCATACTTCCGGTCTTCAGCGAATCCTGTTTTGTCGGCACCATAAGCATATCAAGCTACGCTAAAGTTCTGCGCGAGATTGGGACTAGGAAGCCCGAATCAATCCACGTCAGCGAGATTATAGACAAGAAGTTATCGACCGTTTCCCCAAACGCGAATGTCTTGGATGTCATGGACAGGATATGCGAGAAGGGTGTTTATGGAGTGCCCGTTATCTCAGGGCATGAATTCATCGGCATGATAACTCGTGAGGACGTACTGAAAAAATTTCTGCACTTGATTAATGGTAAATTCAAGGTAACGGACGTTATGTCATACTATGTGGGTACGATCAGCGTACATGATGCTGTGGAGGATGCTATCCAAAAGATAGTTACGGGCGATGAGAAAAGGCTTGTGGCCCTGGACTACCAGAAAGTGGAGGGCGTCATATGCATCAAGGACTTGGCTAACGTGCTTCTCGCAGAGAAAGCTGATTTGTCAAGGATGTCTGTAAAAGACATTTTGGTGCCGAATATCGTGACCGTGAGCAAGCACGACGACGCCACAAAAGCAGGTGAAATCATGCTGGATTGGTGGGTGGGGGGTGTGCCCGTTGTAGACGGGGAGCTTGAGGGTATAGTCAAGGACAAGGACATCATACAGAGATTACGTTTCATCATGTGATTATCGGAAAGATTTTTAGCCTTATTTTTAACTGACTTGTCACATCCTTGCTTTAAACGCCCTGGAGCCGAGTGCCATCATCAAGATTGCGTATAGGAACATTACAAGGAAGTCTAGCTTTATGTCCAGGAACGTCATGTGTAGGATGAGCGTTCGTATGGCGTCTACGCCGTAGGTGAGGGGGTTAAGGTAGACGAGGGGCTTCATCCAGAGGGGTATCTTGTCCATGGGGAAGACCGCGCCGGAGAGGAAGAACATGGGCATTATTATGAAGCTCATTATGGTGTTGAATCCTTCGAAGCTTTCTATGAAGGATGCGACAGTCAGGCCTATGCTGACCAGCGTGAGTGACATCAGGAGCATCGCCAGGAGTATCAGAGGCATGTTAATCCAGTCTATGTGGACTCCGATTACGAAGGAGAAGAGCAGGATTATCAAAGCCTCGAGTATCGCTATGGTGCTGCCGCCCAATACTTTCCCCAGGAGCATGGAAACGCGCGATATCGGCGAGACCATGATCTCTTTTAGGAATCCGAACTCCCGGTCCCATATCACGGATATTCCGGCGTGCATGGAAGTGAAAAGCAAAGACATACCGATGACGCCGGGGAACAGGAATTCCTGGTAATTGATGTCAAGCCCCGAAAAACGGGCGGCGCTTAGGCCGCTCCCGAAAATCAAAAGCCACAGCAGGGAGCGGACTATGGAGCTTATGACCCTCGGCTTGTCGTTCAAGTGCGCCTTGACCTCCCGATACCACAACGCCTTAACGGCCCGGTATTCCATCATATCCTCCTCATCACCTTGAGCCTTTGCTTCATCATGTGCTTCGCGTCGTTGTCCTTCTCCTCGCGTATTTCACGGCCGACGTAGTGCATGAAGACGTCGTTTAACGTTACTTTCTTGGTGTCAACGGACTTGACTTCAATCCCGTTCTCCACCGCAAACTTCATGAGCAGGGGTATCGCGGTTACGCTGTCCCGCACGCTCAAGGCAATTTCCTTCGAGTCCGCTTTGTCCACGCACGCCACAAAATCCAGCTTGCAGAACTCATCAGCCTTTGACGCGTCAGCCAGCTTCAATGTTATTATCTCGCTGCCGACCTTCCTGGTGAGCCCCGCAGGCGTGTCCAATGCCACTATCTTCCCGTAGTCTATTATCGCAATCCTGTCGCAGAGGCTCTCAGCCTCCTCCATGTAGTGCGTGGTCAGGATTATGGTGAGCTTATCCCTCCTCCGTATCTCCTCCATGTACCCCCAGACCTTGGACCTGGTCTGCGGGTCGAGGCCGAGCGTAGGCTCGTCGAGGAAAAGCACTTTAGGGGTGTGCACGAGGCCTCTTGCGATTTCAAGCCTCCTTCGCATGCCGCCTGAATAGGTACGGACCAAGTCTCTTATCCTGTCTTCAAGGCCGACAAGGGATACAATCTCGTTAATGCGCTGTCGCGCCGTGTCTTCAGGAACGCCGTAAAGGTCGGCGTGTATTGAAAGGTTGTCCATCCCGGTGAGCCTGTTATCCAGGCTCGGGTCCTGGAATACGATGCCTATGTTGCGCCTTACCTCTCCGGGATTCTTGATTATGTCGAAGCCGTTGACTTTCGCCGTCCCCGAAGTCGGCTTGAGTATGGTGCACAGCATGCTCAACGTGGTTGTTTTTCCGGCTCCGTTCGGGCCTAAGAGGCCGAAGACCTCGCCCTTCTTAATCTGAAGGTTTAATCCGTCGACTGCGGTAAGCCCGTTGAACTTCTTCGTCAGACCGATTGTTTCTATGGCGTACATCTTATTGCTTGATAACTGAGTCAACGTTCCTCTCGCTTATGCCTCCTATCGCGGCCACCGGCACCTCAACGCTGTCCTTTATGTCCTGAACGAGCGCCGTGCCGGAAGGGACGCCAGCGTCCTCCTTAGTGCTGGTCGGGAATATCGGGCTTGCTGCAACATAGTCTGCGCCGGCAGCCTCCGCCTCCACCGCCTCATCCACGTCGTGGACGGTGACTCCGATCACCTTGCCTTTGCCCAGAATCCTCCTCGCGTCCTCGATAGTCATGTCGTCCTGCCCGACGTGCACTCCGTCGGCGTCGGAAGCCAAGGCCACGTCAACGCGGTCGTTAACTAGGAATACCGCTCTCCCTGACGTGACAGCCCTGATTTTTTTGGCGGTCTCTACCATCTCGTTTGTGGTGAGCTCCTTCTCGCGGTATTGAACCACTGACGCTCCGCCGTCGAGTGCGTCAATTACTGCTTCCACATCCCCTTTAGTCGAAATCTTACGGTCTGTTATGAAGTAGAAACCATGCAGGTTCATCTTATTTTTCGATTAACTTTGTCATCGACTTGACCTTGTTCTCGTCTAGGTGGTAGACTTCGTCGTAGAAACTTTCCTTGAAAGTCCCGGGACCCTTAGCATCCCTGGCAGCAAGCTCGCCTGCTATTCCAAAGCACGCGAGCGCGGCGGACGTTGCCTTAAGGTAGTCTTTTTCAACGGCGCAGAAGGAGCCGATGACCGAGGCCGCCATGCAGCCTGTGCCGACGATGGAGCCCATCATCGCGTCGCCGTTGTCGCATAGAACAGTATTGGTTCCGTCGGTTATGATGTCGCGCTTCCCAGTCATCGCGACCACGGACTTGGTCTTGCCGGCGAGCGACTTCGCTATTTCAACGGGGTCTCCTTTCAATCCCATCGCCTCGACGCCCTTGACTTCGGCTTCTGCGCCGGCAAGGACGCCAATCTCGGCCGAGTTCCCTTTGATGACGTCAACACGAATGCCCTGGATTATCCTGAGGGCGCTGTCGGTGCGAAGCTTGGTGGCGCCGACGCCCACCGCGTCCAAGACGACAGGAATCTTCTTTCTGTTAGCTGCCTTCCCTGCTTTAAGCATGGAATTCACCAGCTCCGGAGTCAGAGTCCCGATATTCAAGACGAGTGCGTTCGAGATGCCAGCCATCTCCTCGACCTCCTCTGCCGCGTGCGCCATGACAGGCAGGGCGCCGAAAGCGCGCACGATGTTGGCGCAGTCGTAGATGGTAACCCAGTTCGTCAGATGGTGCACTAGAGGCTTCTTCTCGCGTAATTCCCGTAGGATGGCGTATGCGTCAATCATTTTTTAGTATCACCTGAACTTCTCCACTATGTCCGTGAACGACCATACAAGGTGCTTTATCTGCTCATTAGTCTTCCCGTATGTCGACATCTTGAAGTTCTTGGTCAAGCCTGCCTTGATTCCCACCACACCACGCTTCTTAAGCTCGTTGTAGAGGAAGAAGTTCTTGTCCTTGTGCGTCTGCGAAATCTTGTAGAGCACTTCGCTCTCGAAGAAGTTGACGTCGTGCTGCCTGGGCTTTGTGCCTAGGTTGACTAAGCCGATTTTCTCCAGCTCCGAAACCACGTGCCTTGCGTTCTCGACTTCCTTGTCCCAGTTTTTGATGCGCTCCTTGACGTGAGGGAAACTCGCCATGAGCGCGAGCGTTGATGAACCTCTTGAGGAACAACCAAGTATCTCCAGCGGCTTAACCTTGTATTTCCCGCTAAGCTTGAACACTTTCTCCTTCCAGCTTTCTGAAATGCTCAGGAGGCCTACGTTTCCGCCGCCGGAAGCCCAGCTCTTGTGTCCTGACGACGAGATGAAGTCTGCGAGAAGCTCTTTTCCGTTGACTGGCATACGCCCTGAACTGTAGGCGCAGTTCATCAGGAAAGGCACCTTATAGTCCCTGCAAATCTTCCCTACCGCTTTAGCGTCCACCATGTTGCCGTAGCTCCCGTCGACGTGCGTGAGTATCGCAAGCTTCGGGAGTCCGCCGGTCTCAGCCTTCACCTGCTCGAACACTTTAGCGTAGTCTTCAGGATTAATCTTGTACTCCGGGTGCCCGCTGCTAGCGACCTCGTAAATCCTGACTCCAGCGCGCTCGCAAGCGACGTAAGTAGTGTAGTGCTTGTTCTCGTCTACGACGACCGCGTCGCCGGGGCTTGTTATCGCGTGCAAGACCGCGTACTTCGCCTCCCTAGCCCCGTCAGTGAGGATGCTCGCGTCCATGCCCAGGAACACGGACACGTCGTCGAGAAACTTCTTTACCGGCGGCTTCTCCATCTCACAGAGCGCGCCCTTACACCAGTCGCAGATGCTGTAGCCGTCGACGTATGAAAGGACTGCCTTCCGCGCCTCCAATGTAGCGCGGCCTGCAGTCTGCAGGGGATTGATGTTTAGGTAATCCTCCTCACGGTCCCGAAGCTCGATTCCTGGAGTGACGTTCATGACAACCTACCCTCAACCAAGTCCATGCTCCTCCTGGCCTTGCCTAAAAGCTCCTTCAGGCGCTTCTTCTGCTCTTCGGAAAGCCTGTGCTGGGGAGCAGTCTGCCTGAGAATCTCCCTGACCTCCTCCAATGCAAAGAACGCCTCGTACAATGCGCTAGTCTCCTCTGTCATCTCTTCTAAGTAATGTGTTTACTCCTTTTTATCCGCGATTACGCAAACCTTCTCCATCATCGCGTCGATTATCCTTTCATCAAAGTTCTCCTCGACTTTCAATACGTCCGAAAGCTTCGCCCTGGTCTCAGGGTGCTCAGGCAGGAGGAAGTTGCAGCAGTCGACGTAAGGCTCGATGGACTGCTCGTAAGTGCCGAATTTTTTAGCGAGTTCTATTATCTCGCTCTTGTCGAAGCATGCGAGCGGTCGTATTATCATCGCCCTTGTGGACTCGCTTACGACAGACAGGTTGTCCAAGGTCTGGGACGCGACTTGAGCTACGTTGTCTCCGGTCGCGATTGCTTTCGCCTTCTCCCTTACCATAATCCTTTCGGCTGCCCGCATGAACATCCTCCGCAACACTAGTATGCGGTATTTCGAAGGCACATTCTTCACGATTTCCATCTCCAAGGAAGCCGAGGGGACGAGAATCAGTTTCGACCGTGGCTGATAGTCCGATAGAATCTTGTGCAGCTCGACTATCTTCCTAGGCACCTTAGACTCGTCGTGGAGGAAGTGGATGAACACGACGCTACATCCGCGCTTCATCAACAGAAGGCCGGCTACCGGGCTGTCTATGCCGCCGGACAGCAGGCACACTACTTTGCCTGAAACTCCGACTGGAAGGCCGCCCAAGCCCCCGAAAGACTCCGTGTAAACGAAATGGTTATTCTTCGTGTAATCCACGCCAACGTTCACGCCAGGACTCTTGAGGCTCACCTTAAGGCCGGTCTCGCCCACGAGGAATGCGCCAAGATTCTCGTTCATCTCAGTCGACTTGATTTTAACGTTCTTGTCCAGGCGCTGGGCCGTCACGCGGAACGAACTGCATTCCTTCGCCTTAAGCACTTTCAATGCAGCTTCCTTCAGCTCGTCGAAGCCGCCTACCATGATTGCAGGGGAGTACGAGACGATGCCAAACACCTTGGAGATAGCTTCCAAAGCCCGCGTGTCCGAGGACTCGACGATGAACCTGCCCTGCATCCTCGCGACAGACTTGAAGGAGACGCCCCTCTGAGTTAAAGCATGCCGTATGTTCGAGGCGAGCGCACTGTCAAACACCCCCCGGTTCCTGCCCTTCAAAGCAATCTCCCCGTACCTCACGAGAATACAGTTGTAGTCCATTCCATTACTTTTTAATTTTCAGGGATAATAAAGAATCATGGACCTTGACGATTGTATTAAGAACAGGCGTAGTGTTAGGGATTATCTGGATAAGCAGGTGGAAAAGGAAAAAATCGACGCCATCCTTTCTGCAGGCGCTATGGCGCCTTCAGCAAGGGACACGCAGCAGTGGAGGTTCACCGTCGTAGAGGACCGAGAGAGGATTCGAATGCTTTCCGTCGAAGCGAAGAGGAACCTCGGCCTCATAGGAAAAGGCCTCCAGCTTGCCGAAGCTCTGAAGGCGAGGGAAGACACGATATTCTACAACGCACCGCTTCTGATCATAGTCTCCGCGAAAAAAGACGACAAATGGGCTGGAATAGACTGCGGCCTCGCAGCGCAAAACATGATGCTGAAGGCCTACGGCCTAGGGCTTGGCAGCTGCTACATAGGCCTTGCAAACAGCCTCAACAAAGACAGCAAGATACTAAAGGACATTGGAATTCCAGACGACTACGCAATCATATCGCCGCTGATTTTCGGATACCCCGTGAAATGGCCTGAACCTAAAACCAGGAAACCGCAAGTCCTCAAGTGGATTAAATGATTCAGAACTCTTCCTAAGCGTGTAATCTATTCTCTCTCGAAAATCCTGTGGTAAATGACCGCCGCTATCCCGAAAATCAGGATTCCGGAAACAATGAGCTTCCAGTCTTCAAGCGACAGCGGAGTCACCTTAAAGTAAACGTTGAGCGGAGTGTACAAGACCGCAAGCTGCAGGATGAAAGAGCTTGCCACGGCAGCAAGAAGATACCTGTTGGAGAACAACCCCATCCTCTCGCTGTGCTTTAGAACGACTATGACAGTAAGCTCCAGGAGTACAAGCGCAGTGAACGTTATAGTCTGAGCCCTCTGCAGGTTGACCATCGGCTCGCTCAGGTAGAACAAACCCATGAGGATAACGCTTATGGCAAATCCAACGAAGACTATCCAGGAGGCCATCTGCCGGTTCACGACCCCCTCGCTCTGAGGCCTCGGCTTCCTACGTAGTATACCTGGCGCCGCAGGGTCGACGCCAAGCGCAAGAGCCGGGAGACCATCGGTCACTATGTTAACCCAGAGGAGCATTACGGCAGTAAGAGGTATAAGCGGCTTGCCTGCGATGAAAGGCAGCCCCGCGATGAATACAACAGCCACCTCAGAAAGGTTGCAGGAAAGAAGATACTTAACGAACTTCCTGACGTTGTCGAAAATCCTCATGCCCTCCTCAATCGCATCCCGTATGGTCGCGAAGTTGTCGTCCAAAAGTATTATGTCGCTCGCGCCCTTCGCGACGTCAGTGCCACGCAATCCCATCGAGATTCCGACGTCCGAACCCTTCAAAGCCGGCGCATCGTTTACGCCGTCCCCGGTCATCGCCACAATGTGACCGTTCCTCTTCAAGGCGGATAGTATCCTGAGCTTGTGCTTCGGAGAAACTCTTGCGAAGATAGAGACACCCTCAACCACCTTCTGCAATTTATCGTCTGTCATGTACTCTATCTCGACGCCCTCGACGGCCTTCGATTTTATGCCTATCTCGAGAGCCACCGCCTCTGCAGTGTGCTTGTTGTCGCCGGTTATCATCACAACCCTTATGCCCGCGTTGCTGCAGTCCTCAATCGCCTTCCGGACTTCAGGCCTCGGCGGGTCAATCATCGCCTGCAGGCCGACGAATACGAGGTCGGACTCGACTTTCCCGCCTTCATCAAGAGTCTTGTAGGCGAAGCCGATGACGCGCAACGCGTTTAAAGCGAAGGCATCGTTAACCTTGAGTATGTCGGACTTCCGGCCTTCAGTGAGCGCTACCACCCTCCCTTTCTCGAAGACCCTGTTGCACAAACCTAGGACAACCTCTGGGGCGCCTTTCATGTAAGCAATCCTTCTGCCAGAGTGGTCGTGCACTGTAGTCATCATCTTACGGTCTGATGAGAAAGCTATCTCGTCCACCCGCCTATTCTCGGCATGCTTCTCCTCGCTTATCCCGGCCTTCATGGCGGAAATCCTGAGCGCGATTTCAGTCGGGTCTCCGAGGAACTCAGGCTTCTCCAAAGTTCCAGTGAACTTGGAGTTGTTGTTCAGGAAGCCAGCCTCAAGGATAGGGTGCAACTCCTTAGAGTCAACCTCCTTTCCAGAGCAAGAAAACTTCCCTGAGATTTCCCGCCCCGTGCCTGACACGCCATATATCATTCCGTCAAAGAAAATCTTGGTCACAGTCATTACATTCTCAGTCATGGTGCCGGTCTTGTCAGAGCATATCACGTCCACGGACCCGAGGGCTTCAGCGACAGGAAGCCTTCTCACGAGCGCGTCTTTTTTTAGCATCGCCTTGGTTCCAAGAGCAAGAGACAACGTTATGACCGCTGGAAGCCCCTCAGGTATCGCGGCCACGCCCAATGCTATCGCAATAAGCAGCATCTCAAGTAGGCTGGCCTCCCCGATGTAGAAGCCGACTAAAGCAACTATGAGACAGATGACGACCACGCCGAGTCCAATCTTCCTGCCGAGCTCGTCCATCCTCTTCTGGAACGGCGTCTGCTCATCCTCAATCTCCTGGAGGTCGGAGGCAATCTGCCCAAGCTCGGTGTTCATGCCGGTCTCAACGACAACCGCCCTGCACCTGCCGCCGACGACTGAAGTGCCCATGTAAACCATGTTAGCGCGCTCTGCCAGCGGGGCTAC
>JAPKXP010000109.1 GCA_026394745.1 Candidatus Altarchaeota archaeon | reverse complement strand
CCTTGAGGAGATTTTGGGCAGCGAGCTCGTCGGAAAAGAATACCACCCGCTGTTCAGCCACTTCGCAGGAAAGCTGGACAAGCCGGCGTGGAGGGTCATTTAAGGAGACTTCGTAACGACCGAAGAAGGAACCGGCATAGTACACATCGCCCCGGCCTTCGGAGAAGACGACTACAACGCCGGCGCGGCAAACAACCTGCCGCTAGTCAACCCGATAGGCGAGGACGGCAAGTTCACGGAGCGGATTCCTGAACTGAAGGGGATTTTCGCAAAGGACGCCGACCCGAAGATAATACAATGGCTCGAAGACATGGGAACGCTGATAACAAAATACCCCTACGAGCACGACTACCCGTACTGCTGGAGATGCAACACGCCCCTCCTCTACTACGCCATGAAATCATGGTTCATCGCAGTAAGCAAAATCCCGAACAACCTCATCAAGAACAACGACGAGATAAAATGGTACCCCGCTGCGATAGGCTCTGGCAGGTTCGGCAACTGGCTTGAGAACGCTAAAGACTGGAGCCTGTCGAGGAACAGGTTCTGGGGCACGCCGCTGCCGCTATGGAAGTGCGTGAAATGCAACAGCATCGAGGTAATCGGCTCTAGGAAGGAACTCAAGGAAAAAGCAGTCGGAAACGTTCCAGACGACATCGACCTGCACCGGCCCCACGTCGACAAAATAGAGCTGAAATGCAAGTGCGGCCAGCACATGAAAAGAGTAGACTACGTCATCGACTGCTGGTACGACAGCGGAGCGGCAACGTTCGCCCAATACCACTACCCGTTCGAAAACAAAAAGCTTTTCGACGAAAGCTTCCCCTACGACTTCATCTCCGAGGCCACGGACCAGACGCGCGGCTGGTTCTACACCCTCCTCGTGCTGTCCACGATACTATTCGACAAGCCAGCCTACAAAAGCTGCGTCGTAGGCGGCCTACTGCTCGACGACAAGGGCGAGAAGATGTCGAAAAGCAAGAACAACATCGTCGACCCGTGGGAGATGTTCAACACGGTCGGCGCCGACGCAGTCAGGCTCCAGATGTGCTCCACGGCGCCATGGAACGCGAAACGCTTCGGAAAAGAGACGCTAAGCGAGTTCGTGCTCCCGTTCCTGCGCACCCTATGGAACTGCTACTCGTTCACAGTACGCTACATGCTGCTCGACAACTTCGACCCGCGCGAAAGCAAGATTCGGAACACCGAACTGGAAATCGAAGACCGCTGGATACTATCCACTACAGACTCGATGGTAGAGGACGTCACAGCAAACCTGGAAAAGAACGAATACCACCAAGCCCTGTCAATCCTAAACAAGTTCATAGTCGATGACTTCTCAAGATGGTACATCAAGATAATACGAGACCGCCTGTGGCTCGAAGACTCATCAAACGAGATGAATCCATCAAAGCACGCGGCCTACATGACGCTCGCGAAAGTTTTCGACAAGGTAAGCAGGATTCTAGCGCCGCTCGCACCCTTCATGTCCGAGGAAATACACCTAAACCTACTGCAGAAGGACCTGTCGAGCATACACATGGCCGAATGGCCCAGGCCAGAGCGCATCGACAAAAAACTCGAGCAGGAGATGGACATAGTACGCAAGATTTTCGAGGCAGGCAGCAGCTGCAGGCAGAACGCAGGCATAAAACTCAGGTACCCGATAGCAAACGTCACAGTCGTCGGCGGCGACGCAGTCAAATCAGCGTGCACGCAGCTAGGCGAAGTCATAAAAAAACAGCTTAACACGAAAGAACTATCCTACGCCGAGGAGGCGAAGGACCTCTCCTACTCCGCCACGCCAGACTTCAAAGTCCTAGGACCCAAATACGGGAAAGACGCGGTCAAGGCAGCCGACCTAATAAGAAAGAACGCAGTCAACCTAAAGAACATAAAATCCTCAGGAAAAACAATCACAGTCGGCGGATTCGAGATAACCCCCGACATGGTGTCCGAGATAAAAGTCCAAGTCCCTGAAAAATACAGCGCGTCAGAATTCACGTCAAACGAAGCAAGCGGAATAGTCTACATCGACTCGAAGATGGACGAAAGCCTCCTAAGGGAAGCGCTCGCAAGAGAGATCATAAGAAACGTCCAGGAGCTTCGCAAGCAAAACAACCTAGAGGAACTGCAGAGAATCAGGATACAAGTCATGGACTGCCCGGAAGTCAGGGACATGCTGTCCGAATTCCGGATTCTAGTCATGAACGAGGCCAGGGCAGACGAAATACAGATGAGGCCGGCCCTCGAATCCAAGACCTCGTTCGTTTTCCAGGAAAAGAAGGTAACCTTCTCGATTTCTTTTTAAAGCATGAAGTGTTATAATATTATCCGATTTTTTTGATTTTAGGGGTTATACCGCAAAATGAGAGGATCGCAAGGACACCGGAGGAGAACAAGGCAGATACGCGTGGGCGTAAGCGAGAGGG
>JAPKXP010000197.1 GCA_026394745.1 Candidatus Altarchaeota archaeon | reverse complement strand
TCTTCCCCTTCATCGGCTTCCTCAGCCGATTCCGCTTGCGATTGCGGCGCCGCAAGATGCCCTATCCCCGAAAGCCAGCTCCAATCCAAGCCAAGGTTCTTCTGAGCGAAGCTCATCACCTTCCTCGACTTCTGCGCGATGCCTTCCGCTATCACAAGACACATCCCGCCTCTAACGCGGTTGGAGGAAATCCTCTCCAAGTCCCGATGGATTGCAACCTCATGCTCCTCCGTAGGGTCTCCGTCAACGCACACAGGCACGTGCTTCACTATATACCTTACCTCGTCGTCGGTGGGCTGGTACTGCAGCCTGGAAGCCTTCTCGTGGTACAGCTTTATCTCTTCGACATACCTCTCTATCTCGTCGCCCGTCGGCCGATACTCCTTCAAACCCAGCTTAGTCCTGATGTATTCCCCGACAAGCACCGCCTGGCCCTGCGCCGTACCGCCCGCGCTCCTGATGGGGCCTGCAAAGTATATTGCAAGGTACTCGCTCCCGTCGGGGTTCTTGTTAACCTTCACGCCGGAAATGCCCTCGATTGGTGCTGCTACGACGCCTTCAGTAAGTATGGCAAGCGAAGTCCTCAAGGCCTGTCCAATCTCCTTCTCCCTCATCGCCAGCGGCGTTTTAGACTCAAGGTCGAGCATAGAGTCTATTATCATCGCCAAGTTGCTCCTACCGTACTTGCGTATCTTAATTGCAATCCCCGTCGGCCCGACGAGACCCTCAACCCTCGCAGCAAGGTCTCCTGCAGGCACAGCCTCGACGTCGCTCTCAGGGTCGTAGTTCAGGCTCCTTGCCTCCCCTGCTATGGCGTAAATCCTCTTTATCTCGTCGCCTATCCCTGCGAAATACTTTTTCGTCTTTTCGTCCATTTCAGTCACCAAAGTAGAGCATGTTTATGTCGTGATTGTGGAGGTTCATGACGGGCACCCTAGCGGGCGTAGGCACGTGTCCGAGCTGCTCTTGATACTTGGTCTTGCTCTGCCAGGTGCCGGAGTTTATGACGTGTACTCCGCGGTAGTTTGCGTAGCCGTTCGTGTGCACGTGGCCGCAGTGGAATATGTCCGGCACGTCCCTTATCGTAAGGTAGTCCGCCTTCTCCGGGGCGATTCCTTCGACGCCGTACATCGGGATAAGGTGCCTCCTTTTCAGGTACTCTATCATCGCGGTCTCAGGCCGGGAGTAGCTGCAACCAGACAGGTTCCCGATTATCATGTCTAGGGAAGTGCCGTGGTACATGAGCACGTCCACGTCGTGCGCGGAAAGCCTTATAGGGTTTCCAGTCACGTGCACGTTAGGCAATTCAAAGAGCCTGCCTCCAATCTCCTTGGGGAGCTTCGGCTGCGGCTCGGCGTTCCTGACCGCGTCGTGGTTGCCCATGGAGAGCACTACCTCTATGTGGCTTGGAATCTGCTCGAGAAGCATCGACAGGAAGTCGTACTGCTTGTAGACGTCCGGTATGGTAAGCTCGCTCTCCTGCGTCGGATATATGCCTACGCCATCAACCAAATCACCTGCTATGAAAATGTACTTTAGGTTTCCTGAAATCTCTCTCTTGTTTCCCTTGCCGTTTACCCAGTCCACGAACCTCTGGAACTCCTTCTCCATGAAAAGGTAGCTCCCCACGTGTATGTCCGACAGGAATGCCGCGTACACCTCCTCGTCGGCGTACTTAGGCTGCCTTGTCAGCGGCAGGTCAGGCTGGGTCACGTCCGAGGCTATGAAAAGAGTGTTCCTTAATGTGCCTTTCACGCCTATGACCTCGTCAAGCAGGACTCTCTCGAAAATCTGGCTTAAGAGCTGGTTTTCCCCGGAGATGAATATCGTCAGCTCTCCCGTAGGGTCCTCGACATCCAAGAACTTGTACCCCTTGTCGCTCGTCCTCTTCCCGGCTACCATGCAGATTATCCTCGCTTTCGTGCCGCTTCCCGCCTTCAGGACGTCGTCTATGGGAATTGCCGACTTGTACTCCATCCTCTCTTGGAGTACGCTCCTTGTGCTCGCGTACCTCGCGTTAAAGTAGTCGAAGAAATCCTGTATGTCCCCGCTGCAGGTCGACTTGCCTGTTATGTCGCTCTTCTCGTTTATGACTAGCCTAGACTCAATTTTTTTTGCAGGAGCGCTGTCGGTTGGACGGGAGACTTCCACCACCTGTTCTTCGGCCTTCGCTTCTTTCGCGCTCTCCTGAATCTCCTTACAAGCCTTCTTGTCCTCCTTGCTGACTACAACGTACTCCTCAAGAAACTGCTCGTCAATAAACCATATCTTGCTGGACTTGGCCTTCAGAATTATGTCTTCCGGGTCTAGAGAGCAGTCAGCAATCTTCCTGAACGCGTCGGCGCCGACGATAAGCCCGTTCTCCGAAAACTTTATGTTAAGCTCTCTCCGTCTCTCCGAGTCAACCCCAACCATTATGAAAACCGACTATTGCTTTTTGGAGAAGAAATCGCGCATCTTCCCGACGACCATCATACCGCCCTTCATCTGGCACTCCTTCGTGTTGGCTGCTATGTGAGGCGTCAATACGACGTTCGACAGGATGCTCAGCGGACTGTTCTTGTCGAGAGGCTCCTTCTCGTAGACGTCAAGGGCCGCTCCGCGTATCCTGCCTTCCTGCAGCGCCTTGATAAGCGCCTTCTCGTCGACTACCGTGCCTCTTGCAGTGTTTACAAGCACCGCGTTCTTCTTCATCAAAGCCAGGCGCCCTGCGTTTATCATGCCCCTGGTGCTCTCGACGTCAGGGACGTGTAGTGTGACGTAGTCGCTCGTCTTCAGCAACTCATCAAGCGAAACCGGCTCGACCCCCATCTTCCTTACGTCGTCGGCCTTAATCACAGGGTCGTAGGCTACGACCTTAATCCCGAAGGCCTTAGCCCTGACGGCGACCTCGCGCCCTATCCTGCCGAACCCGATTATCCCTAACGTTTTCTCGTAGACCTCCTCGGTCTTAAGCTTCTTCTTCTCCCAGTTCCCCGCCTTCATGGCCTTGTCAGCCTTGGATATGAGCTTGTTGTAGCCGAGGAGCAGAGCCATAGCGTGCTCCGCAACGCTTATGCTCGAGGCCTCGGGCGAGTTGACGACTTCGATGCCCCTGGCCTTCGCAGACTCCAAATCTATGTTGTCGAGGCCTACGCCGGCCCGTCCTATGAATTTCAGATTCTTTGCCGCAGCTATGACGTCTTTAGTTACCTTAGTCGCGCTTCTCACAAGCATCGCATCGTAGTTCCCAACCTCTGCGAGCAGCTGGTCCGGCGCAAGCGTCTTTTCATCCACGTCCGCAAACTTCCTCGCCTCCGCTATCGCAGTCTCGTCGTACTTATCCGTAACAAGAACCCGTGGTTTAATCATGGAGACATATTGGTATAGCGAGTATATATTTATCCGACCTAATACTTTACAATGGCTGATTTGAATGTTGAATTGTTTGGTCTGCGATTGGACAATCCTCTGATACTTGCGTCAGGGATATTAGGCACTACGAAAGGCGCCCTAGCATCATGCGCCAAAGCCGGAGCCGGAGCGGTAACAATTAAATCCATAACCCTCGAACCCCGGAAAGGCCACAAAAGCCCGACGCTGGTGGAAGTCGAAGACGGATTCCTTAACGCCGTCGGATACTCCAACATGGGGCTTGCGGAAGCCCTCTGCGAATTCAAGAACATAAAAGACGTCGGAGTCCCAGTATTCGCAAGCGTCGTCGGCAAAGACGCAGCGGAATTCGCAAAACTTGCCGCGGAAATGAGCAGGATAAAATTCGCCGCCATAGAACTGCCACTATCCTGCCCTCACACGCCAGGACTAGGCCTCCTCGCAGGCCACGGCACGCCCGAAGCGACCTACGGGATAACGAAGGCCGTAAAGAAGAAAACCAAGCTCCCCGTCATAGTAAAACTGTCGCCAAATGTCATGAACCTCGGCGAAGTAGCCAAAGCCGCAGTCAAGGCTGGCGCAGACGCGATAAACATGGGCAACAGCGTAGGCCCGGGAATGAAAATCAACATTGAAGCAAAAAAATCAGTCCTAGACTACAAGGCAGGCGGCCTCACAGGACCTGCAATAAAGCCCATAACTGTCAGATGCGTCTACGACGTCTACGAGGCCACGAAAGGGAAAACGCCTATAATCGGCACGGGTGGCGTAACCTACGGCAGGGACGCCATCGAACTCATGATGGCAGGCGCAACCGCAGTAGGCGTAGGAACCGCGGTATACTACCGCGGAATCAAGGCTTTCAAATATATAAACAACGAAATACAAGTTTTTACTAGAAAGACTGGGGTCTCAGGGTTGGGTGAACTAATAGGTGTAGCACACAGATGAAAGAATATCACCCCCCTACTGCCAGGCGGGGACAGGCAGCAATGGAGTCTTTGATGACCTACGGCTGGGCTATCCTGGCTGTGATGGTTATCGGGCTACTCCTATGGTCTCTCGGAATATTCCAGTCTGACAGTGCTCCATCCTACAAGAACTTTCCGATGATAAAGCCGATGATGTCCGGCACAAGCCTCACCTCCGACGGCAAGTTCGTCGGCACCTTCATCAACGGCGTAGGCACGACCATCATCATCACGAACTTGACGGTGCGAAACCACATAGACAACACCACCTGCACGCTGCTCACTCCGCTGCCAATACTGCTCGACAGCGGCGAGCTATTCAAGGTTGAGGGTGAAAACTGCAACGGAAAGGTCCACGAAT
>JAPKXP010000099.1 GCA_026394745.1 Candidatus Altarchaeota archaeon | reverse complement strand
GCGTTTTGTCATAGTCTGCTCGTGTAGCACCCGCTCCTAGTATGAATGCTCTAACCATTTTTGGTACTTATTGTTAGGCAGAGGATGTTTTTATACTGGTTCTTCGTCGCGATGTCAATCTATCACCTCTCTTTATTTGAGGTGATTTTCCTTGGTCAAGTTTAAGGTTCGTTCATCGCATGGTTTGGTTGACGCTACGGTGAGGAAGGTTAAGGTTCCTGAGTTGAATCCTGAATGGGGTTTCGCCTTCAACTGGCCTGATTATCCTGGCGTCGTCTACGGCTGCTTCATCGATAAGACACTAAAGGGTTTGGTGGGTTACCAAGGCAACGTTATTGATTACCTCGAGGTCGAGCCTTATTCTAGATACACGTGTGAACTGAGGGAGAACGGCTTCATCGGAACGTTGTTGCTGCAGAAGGCTGTCGAGAACATTCCCGAGGACGTGTTCGCGAACCCGCCGGATGACGAGAGCAACCGGTGGCTGCGGTCCCGCGGCTTCACAGGAGTTGAAACTCCTTTCGGCCGAAGCTGGAGCAAACTCACTCTAGAAAGCGCCATGGGCGAGAACCTCATGGCCATGCGGTCGGACCCGAGACCCATCGCAGGCAAATACGCTATAGCGGAAGAAAACCTTCTTGGAGGACAGAAGGAGTTCAAGGGCGAGAAGGGTTGGATAAAGCTTGTTGAGCACACGAGCGCGAGGATGAAGTTCACAGTCCAGAGCAATTCAGGTAACGGAACGTACGAAATCCTCTACAGCATTCTCGAAAATAAATTGTCTTGTAATTGTCCGTCGTGGTGCAAGCGTGCAGGTCCGAATAACGAGCGGACCTGCTGGCATGTGAAGGCAGCGGAAGAAGCGGTCTCCGAAATCCTGAATCTTTAATTTTCCCGTGCTCTCAGTGATGTTTTTAATCTTTTGAAAAACAATGAGGTGATTGAACATGAATGAAAGACACTGGGTTGTCGCATCAAGCTACGTGCGGAAGGTAGGCGACAAGGTGACGAGTTTGACGGTGTGCGCGCCAAACGATTTGAACGAACTTTGCGCGCAGCTGACGTTCAGCATCAAGGATAATTCTATGATTCGTGTGAAGCTCGGAATCGAGGAAGTCGCAGGCCTGGCGGAATCTTTGACGCCAGCAGGCAAGTGGAGCTGCTTCCACACGTTCGACAACGGTACCGGCAAGACAGAGACGAAGATGAGCTACAGCAATTTGTTCATCAACGCCGAGCGCGGAAGCCAGAAGATAGCCCTGAAATTGTCGGAAAACGAGCTTGCAAGCCTCAAAATGACCTTGGAGACGCTGTACCAGGCTATTATCCTGCACCGGATACGCTCTTCTTCTACCTCCCTCTAAGGCCCCTGAAAGGTCGTTGTAGGTCAATATGCGTCCTCCGGTGTCCGAGGACGCTCCCAGCGAGCGAATACATGTGTAGGTGATTGCTGATGATACAAGCTTATTACGTCCTGAGCTACGATTTTCCGTCGGAAAACGAGGTCCAGATGCTTCCTTCAACCTCGGATAGCAGAGAAAGAAGGAAGGAGAAGCAGTCGGAGCGGAATTACCTTCGGAACACCCGCCTGAAATACTACTGGAAGTTCATGGAGATGGGTCGTTACATCAACAACAGCGTCTTTCTGGTGCCGGAAAGCAACCTGAAGGATGCTGAAGAGATTGTCAGGGAGTGCATGGACGAGTATTTGAGTCACGGCAACGGAAACGGCAGGACCCGGCTGCCTAGTATTGAATTGATTTGCTTTCGAGAGAGCGAGAGCGCTAGACTGCAAGTCAAGGCCAAGGAGATCCTCATCCAAGACCTGCAGGATTTGAGCAAGAAGATGTCTGAAACCCAGTTCAAGATGGGCGGAAGGAAGATTCGGGATTCTAGCGTCCGCAAGGCAATCCGGGAGACCGGCAAGCTCGAGTCCCTGGTGAAGTCCTTCAACCTCGAGGATGAACTGAAAGGATACCTCTCTATGGTTCGGTATCAATTGGACGACCTTAAGGGTGCGTCGTCTACGTGAGGTGACTTAAGATGAGCTCTAATGCGAAACTGCTTTACAACGGGCTGAAGAAACACGTGTATGGTAATCCTGAAATCGTCGAGGTGTTCACGGCCGGCGTCCTTTCGAAGTCGAACATACTGCTCCAGGGCAGCCACGGGAAAGGAAAGACGCTCCTCAGCAAGGTCATCGCGAAACTTGCTGGCGTGCACTACACGCGCATTCAGGGAAGCCCTGACTTGCGTGGCTCTCATTACATCGGCAGGATTAAATTAGACAAGCTTTCTTTGGGCATTGAGGAAGTCGAGTGGAAGGACATCGCGACGAAGACTACGATACTTCACATCGACGAAATCAACAGGATCAGCCCGGTCGAGCAGAACAACTTCTTCTCAATCATTGCGGAACAGCTCGCGTGCTATAACGGCCAGACGAAGGAGACGCCGGAGATGACGGTTGTCGCTACTATGAATCCTGCTGACGAGGGCACGTTCCAGCTTACCCCGCCGTTTCTGGACAGGTTTCACATCAGCCTGCCGGTGCAGAGCAGGGAATTGCACGACAAAAGGCAGATTCTCGAATCGCACGTCACAAACGAGGAAATCAAGCCGGTGCTGAAGGACGGGGAGCTCCAGGAAATGTGGAGTGAAGTCCGGAACGTCGAGGTTCCTGAAGACATCGCGAAACACGTGTTAAGGATTAACCGGGACCTTCAGTTGTGCATGCCGAACCGGAATAAGAATCTGGACGAATGCGAGTCGGTTGAGAAGGAATTTCTCCACAATTTCCCGGCAATATGTGCCTCATGTAATAATCACGAGTGGATCTGCTCGAAAGTCAAGAACTCTTCGGCGATATCCGAGAGGCTCACATTGCACGTCATCGACGTAGCTCAAGGCCTAGCTTTCCTGCACGCTAGAAGCAAGGTTAATTTGGACGACGTGAAGCTCGTGTTGCATTACGCGCTCAACCACAGGATTCAATTGACGGAGGCGAAGATGCAGGACTTCTTCACGCCTTCGGAAGCTTTAGGCTGGCTTACAGAACAGTTGGACGTGAAGGAGAAGCAGCGTCATACGGCATACAAGCTGCTCGACGGCCTGCAAAACAATTACACCGAGAAGGCGATGCTGGAGTTCAGCGAGTACGCGCGCCAGGACATGCTTCTTCAAGAAGTCAAGCGGAACCTGAAGAAGGTCACCGACTCGAAGGCTCAGAGCGTGCTCGAGCAAATCGGGAAGACCGACTCAGTCGAAGAATTGGTGAGTTTGAAAAAGAAGCTCGAGTCCGGAGAGTTGAAGGTTCCGAATGCCAGCGAAGTGTTGAGCAAGCTTGCGGACAAGATTGTTGAAATGCAGACTTTGACAGCAACCTTCACGCCCGACGAGTTCATGAAGTTCAAGGCTAAGGTTGCGAGAGTGTGCCCGAAGCTTGGGAAGGCGATCAGCGAGAACCCGTCGCTTACGGCATACAAGAGCGAGGATGGCCAGATGTCGTACAAGAACGGCAACATGACGTTCCTGTCGTACACAACCGAAAGCAGAAAGCAGGCGAGTCAATTGATTCAACAGCTGGGGGGTGAAACACATGCGCGACTTAAAACACGTGTTTGAGGAGACGTTAGGCGAGTTCTATTACCCGCACACGCGCCTCGAATACACCGACGAGAAGGACAGCTGCTACTACACGAAAAACCGCGTGGTCTACGTGAATCCGGAGCGCATGTTCAACGACGAAACGTTCGCCAGGCACATTTTCAGACATGAAACTTGTCACATTTGGCATAATCCAGTCAACACGAAAGGATACCGCGAAATGATGCTAGCTGCGCTGCAGGAAGTCAGGTTGAACGAGAAAATGGCGTACACGGTCGCGAACATGACGAGCGATTACATCGTCGACAGCCTCAACATCGAAAGGCTGAACGACCAGGTCGCACACGGCAACAAGGTTCTCTTGGAAAACTACGTGAAGGAGAAGGGGCCTATGGATGAGTTTCAGAAGCTCCACTTCGGCGTCTACAATTTCATTACTGGAGTGAAGAAGGTGAAGGACAAGCGGATTCTCCCGTACAGCAAAAAGATTTACGACATAGCGTCAGGCAACATGCCACCGGAATACAAGACCCGCGAGATAGCGAAGATTGTCAGGAATTTCATCGAAGACGAGTTGAAGCAGTCTCTGTCTTCGCAGGCGCTAGCGAACTCTCTGGCGGCCGCCGGCGTGAAGGCTCCGTCACTGAAAGATCAAATGGACGGAAAGCTTGAGGAAGCAGTATCGGAAATGGAATTCAAGGACCAGTCAGACTTCGCAGGATTCGGCCAGGCTCTCGGCGTGGAACTGAAGCCCTACCTCTTCTACAGGAGCATGGCCAGGCGAAAGATTCAGTTCAGCGTCAAGACTCTCAGGCCGTCCGGAGGAAGGCAGGAGCGCACAGGCTACAGGCCCTGGACGATTGAGGATGATTCTGATAGATTGGACGTCGCGGCGACTCTCGAAGACTCCGGCGTATTACTCCCAAACGTCAACACGCTGCAGGAGCAGTTCAGGCGCGGTACCGAAATCATCGGGGAAGGGATACCGCAGATCCTGATGGTACTGGACAGCAGCGGAAGCATGCCCCAGGAGACTGCGTTGGTGACGATCTACAGCCTCATAGAATCCGCGAGAGTTAACGGAATCCCGGTCGGCATAGTAGTGTTCAGCGACGACGTCGTCTACTCAAGCAAGAAGATAGGCTACGCGTACGATGCCATGGAGGAAGACATTCACGACACGTACGCGAGCGGCGGAACGAGAATGGTGCCGGCGCTCAAGGAAGCCGAAAGGATTCTCGCAAAGGAAAAACAGACTCTAGTAATGATGATATCCGACTTTCAGCTCGGCGATCCGGCCGACTCAAAGAAGATGATAGACAATCTGAAGCCGAAGCACAAGACGTGCATACTCCACATAGCGTACGGCAAAGAGGATATGCTGAAAGAATACGGGAACCACAAGGTAATTGAAGTTCCTGACCTCGGTGCCCTAGACAGCCGGGTAGTGGAGGAGTACAACACAATGGTTTCAACCTAAGAGGTGATTGAAAATGAAGTATGTTGGAGAACCTAAGGACCTAATGGAAAACGCATATGAGCCGGACCATCGTCCCAGAACTGTCGGACTGTACGGCGTAACTGAAGTGCTGCACTGCCATAGGAAGGCGTTTATTGAACGCAAAATGGAAAATCCCCCGGAACTGGACTTCGAGACGCGGTCCAAGTTCAGCCGCGGCCACGCGTTCGAGCGCGCATTCTTCGGCAGAAACTATAATCCCACGCACGAAGTAAACGAGGAGCTCGGGATTGAAGGCCACACTGACACGGTCCTCGAGACTCCGGAAGGAAAGGTGCTCTGCGAATTCAAGAGCACCAGGCGCGTATTCTGGGGTCATCCGGAATGCGAGAAAAAGTACCCGAGCGAGGCGCAGGCGAAAAAGCATCTGGAAAGAGACGACGTCGAGCCGATGCCAAGCGAACACTACGTCGACCAGCTTAAGGCCTACATGGCTTTAACCGGTGCTGTGAAGGGTCGGCTGATCGTGCACGACCTGTCTTCAGACAAGATATTCGAATGGCAGATTGACGGAAGCGAAGCGGACGGCATCTTGGAGGGCATGAAAGAGAAGGCGGATCAGCTGAAGCACTGCATTGTAAACAACGTC
>JAPKXP010000038.1 GCA_026394745.1 Candidatus Altarchaeota archaeon | reverse complement strand
TGGCTGTCGCTGCCGAGGAGCGTCTGCCCTGGAACGCCGAATCTTTCGAGGTGTATTTGGTGGCATATGCCGTTTCCTGGCTTGGAGAATAGTATGCCGTATTTTGACGCGATGGATTGCAGGAAGCGGTGGTCGTCTGCGTTCTGGAATCCAGATTGCAGCGTGTTGTGGTCTACGTAGCTTACTGAAAGTTTGGTTTTGACTTTAGGTATTTCGAGCGCTTCAAAGTGCAGGTAGGCGAGTGTTCCGGTGGCGTCTTGAGTTAATGTTTGGTCTATTTTGATGCCTATTTCGCTCCCGGATTTAAGCTCTCCTTCGGCTGTGTGGGTCTTGAGTATCTTTTCGGTGAGCGTGTTTTTCATGGTTTGAGAATATAGTGTTTTATGGTATAAATTAGTTGCCGGGGAAGTATTGTTTTTTAAATATACAATAGAATAGATATATACAAATTAATGAGGTTGGTATAAATGAGCTTTGAAGAAAACTACAAAATAAGGAGGTCGCACCTATACGGCTCCGTCACAGGAGAGAACGGATCTGGCAGCTACTCTGGCTACAGCAGCAGAGCAACATCCACCGGAAGAGACAAGGAGACGATGGTCGTCAAGGCGAACCCCGCTAAAGCCTCGTCATCATAGGCAAAGTCCTCCACAGCCTCATCCTCAAGCGGCAAGACCGCAACCACGTCAAGCTTCCTGGCCAACATCGCAAGCTCAGCAAGCTCAAACAGCGGAAGCGGCAAAAGCTCCGGCACAAGCCACATAAGCTACGGAAGCAGCGGAGGAGTCAAATCCAACCTCGAAAACAGGCTCAGATGGATGGAAACCGCCTTCAAGAGCGACGGCACGGGCGGCCAGTCCGAATACAACGTCAAGGCCACAGTCGGCTCCGCACGAAGGAGAGTAATGGTCATGCTCCGCGAGCAGATGACCCCGCAGATGAGAGCCGAACTCGAAGCCCTCGACAAGGAACTCGCGGAACTGGGAGACCACTTGTAGCAGACTATTTGTGCAGTACTTTCAGCAGGTCGGCGTTGGTTATTATGCCGGCTGTTTTTCCCGCGTCCTGCACTAGCACTGCGTTGTTGTGTTCGAGCAGTGCCGAGATTATTGTGAGCGGCGTGTCTGGTTTTACGGTCGGGAATGCGCTGTCCATGTGCTCGCGGACTTTTTCGTTTGAGAATTGCTGCATGTTTATTCCCTTGGATATTCTGTCGACGATGATTTTTTCCGAGAACGAGCCGATGGTGTTTTCGCCGTCGTAGACCGGCATTTGCGATACGCCGTGTTCCTTCAGGGTTGATGCCGCTTGTTCGATTGTGTTTTCGGCTTTGACTCCGACGACGTTTCTGGTCATTATCTCCTTGGCCTCGATTTCCCTGCCTTTGAGTTCTTCGAGGGCTTGGAATACTTTAGCGACTTTGCTGTATCTGGGGTCGACCGTGCCTGCCTCTATTCTTGCGATCAGGCTTTGGCTTACGCCGGCTTTTTTGGCGAGCTGGGTTTGGGTTAGGCTTAGTTTGTCCCTTCGCTTTTGTATTTCGTTTGTTGGTGGGAGTTGCATTTTGCTTTTGTGCGATTATTTCTTACTGCATGAATTATTCATTTCCGCATAATAAAATTATGTTAGTATTTAAATAAAAATAACGCATTAGTAAAAACAGGATGACAAAAACCATACAGGAAATCAACGAAAAAATCCGGAAAGGCCATGCAGTAATAGTCACCGCCAAAGAGATGAAGCAAATCATCCAAGAAGGCGGAACAGAAAAAGCGGCAAGGGAAGTAGACGTAGTCACCACCGGAACATTCGGCGCAATGTGCAGCTCAGGCGTATTCCTAAACTTCGGACACTCAGACCCGCCGATAAAGATGCAGAAAGTCTGGCTCAACGACGTCGAAGCATACACGGGAATCGCCGCAGTCGACGCCTACCTCGGAGCGACGGAACTCTCCATAAGCAAAGGAATGGAGTACGGCGGAGGCCACGTGATAGAAGACCTCATCGCTGGAAAGGAAGTGCACCTGAAGGCGACCGCGTACGGGACAGACTGCTACCCCGCAAAGTACATAGAGACCTCACTGACCCTCGACGACATAAACCAGGCGATAATGCTCAACCCCAGAAACAACTACCAGAAATACAACGCAGCGACGAACACGACAGACAGGACGCTCTACACCTACATGGGAACGCTGCTACCAAACATGAAGAACATAAACTACTCCGGCGCGGGGGAAATCAGCCCGCTCAACAACAACCCATCGTACAGGACGATAGGA
>JAPKXP010000084.1 GCA_026394745.1 Candidatus Altarchaeota archaeon | reverse complement strand
CGTTCCAGCCTGCTGGAGTGATTGGATACTTCTGCCTTGCTCCGCCGCGGCCCTTAAACTCCTGCCAGAATCTTCTGCCGTGACCCTTTCCCAATCCGTTCATGTGCATGAACGCGTGAGTCATCTCGTGCAGGAGCGTGTTGGAGGCGGACTCCCAGCCGTGCTGCTCACACATAGGAAAGGAGATTCGGATAATCCGCTTGGACAAGTTGACGCTGCCGTGAGTGTAAACAGCCTTACTCAGCCTTATCCTGTGCGCGGGTATGGAGCCGCCGAACCTTTCGGCATTCAACCTGACGAACTCTTCCTCAAGCCGCCTTAGAATCTCTTCATCCAATCTACTTCGTCTTCAGCTGGAACGCTATGAAGGCAGTCACTATGACGCCGTATCCGAGCAGAACCCACTTGAGGGGCACTACATCAGAGAGCACCATGATTACGCCGATAATCAACGCAAGTAGTCCCGTAGTGAGGAAGACCGCCTCGACGACAGCCCTAAAGAACGCCTTCTTCAAGGCGTACCCGGCCTCGATAGCGTCCTTCCTCAGCTTCTCCACCTGCTGCCTGGCGTCCGCCTTAAGCTCCTCGACCTTACGGTCGACCTCATAGCGCCGCGAGAGGTAATTCAGCAGGAAGGAGCCTGCGCCGTCGATGAAATCGAAGACCGAGCCGAACGGTATCCCGCCAAGCAGCCCGGGCTTCTTCGGTTTTCCTGAGGCCATCTACCTCTTCCTCAGCTTGGACATTATCAATGCGCCTGCTATCGCGCCGATTATAGCTGCCGCGATTGTCGCGCCTTCAGGGTTCTTCCTTATTGCGGTGTTTACCTTCTTTCGGGCCTGGGCCATGTCCTTCTTCGCCTTCTCCTTGTATTTCTTGGAGACCTTCCTCCAGTCCTCCCCGGACATGTGAGAGACCTTCTTGTAGTTGTCAACAAGCTTCTGCTCTGCTGACTTTATCGCCGCTCCGATCTTATTCTTGTGTTTCGCTGAAACCTTCTTGGACGCCATAACAAATCACCTCAACATTATAAAGTGATAACAGATTAAAAAACAGCAAATAAAAACCACTATCCTACAAAAAAAGTTTGCGGGCGATGCGATTCAGCCGCCAACAATACTTTTATGGATGCGCTCAAAGGTATACTAGCAATGAAAGCAGGCTACGTGATTCTTTCCTTGATTGTTTTGACGGCTTTAACGGCAGCCGGAGTGTTTTACGTCTGGCAGGGAGTGTCGAAGACTCCCGAAGTCAAGGTTGTCGGAGTCGACTACCGCGTGGAGGACAGTATTACGGTGCTCGGCGTCGAAATACCTATGAACGTGACCATCATCGCCGAGCTTGAGGCTTACAACCCCAACATTATTCCGATAAAGGTCGTCGGCGCGGACTACACGGTGTACGTGAACGACAATCGGGTGGGCAGCGGAGCATTGAAGGAGCCTGTCGAGATTCCAGCGGACGGAAGGAAGGCGTTCAAGACCGAAGTCGGGCTTGATACGGCATCCGCGCTCCAGAACGTGCTTTCTGTCTTAAAGACTGGCGCGGTCAGGGCGCGCGTCTCCGGGAAGGCTTATGTTGAACTGCCGCTGCTGGGCGTGAAAGAGATTCCGATAGAAGGCGAGGAGAAGATTACATTAGCATGAAGTGGGGGGTATTCCAGGATGCCGTCGCTTCATCCGATTTTAGTCCTGATTGCGGAGTATCCTTCGTCCTCGATTGCCTTCGCGACCTTGGCCTGCACTTCGAGTCCTGGAGTCAACGCTATCATGAGTCCGCCGCGTCCGGTTCCGGTCAGTTTCGCGCCCAAGGCTCCGGCGCTTCTTGCGGCGTCGACCAGGAGGTCGAGCTCAACGCAGGATACGGTTATCCTCTGCAGGAGCCTGTGGCACTGGTTCATCAACTCCCCGACCTTGGGCGTGTCGTATGCGAGCAGGGCGTCTTTCGCGTTGACTGCGAGCTCGTTGTATTCCCGCGTTATGGCGTCGAACTCCTGCGGCCTGGATTCCTTCAGCTTCTTCACGTCGCCGACGACTTCCTTGGTGGATGAAGTGAGGCCTGTGTTGCCTATCACCACCTCGACGGGCTTTTTCAGCTTCAGGAGTTCCATAGTGTTCTTGCCGCCGGAAAGGTTCTTTACGAACCATATCAGGCCGCCGTAGACCGCCGCGGTGTTGTCGATTCCGCTTGGCGTTCCGTGGTAGCCTTTCTCGCCCTCGTATGCTATCTCGTTTATCCTGGCGTCGTCGAAACCCAGCTTGAACTCGTCGTTCAACGCGCGCGCGAGGGCCGCGCATGAAGCGGCGGAGGCGCCGACGCCGGACGCCGCCTTGAGGTCTCCCGCGAAAATGATTTTGACTGGATTCTTGGACGTGCTCAGTCCCGCGGCCTGGAAGACGTTCTCGATGCTCGCCTTCTGCTCGTCGAACTTCTCCTTCTTGTATCCCGGAGTCGCAGGCCGCTCGTCGATAAGCTCGTAGGAGCCGCCTTCAATCGGTTCGACTATGCAGGTGGTCTTGCTTCCTAACGCTGAAGCGATGGCTGGAAGCCCGTAGACCACAAAATGCTCTCCGAAAAGGATAGTCTTGCCGTATCCGTGTCCTTCGCCCATCTTCAGAGTACATATAATCTTGTAAACATAAAAATATTCGGGTATGAGAGTAGAGTTGACTTGCACGGCGTTGATTGTCCGCGAGGACAAGGTTCTCTTGATGAAGAGGACTAGGGAGCCTTGGAAGGGCTTGTGGGGGTTTCCCGGAGGGCACGTTGATTCCGGAGAGCTTCCCGAGGACGCGATAGTCCGGGAGGTCCGGGAGGAGACCGGCCTCGACGTCATGGTGTACGGCGGCGGTTCGACAGAGGACGTGAGGGTCTTGAAGAAGCCTCTTGAGACATTCTTTTATCCCGTATTAGACCACTACCATTTAAACCACCTTTTCAGCTGCAGCATAAAGGGTTCGAGCGAACTGAAGCCCGACCCCAGGTGGGCTCACGAGGGGGAGTTGAAGTGGTGTAGAATCGGCCAGGAGAACGTCAACCCCGTCGTAAAGTACGCCCTCGAAAGGCACGTCAAGTGAACGCCCTTCAGGACGGGCGCAGCTGCTGCGAATTCTTGAACTGGTTGATTAGCGGACCCAAGTCCGTGAAGGAGACGTTCGACGGCGGCGTGAAGAGGCCGTCCTGGACTTCCGTTGCGTTGCATTCCACCTGCGTGGCGTTCTGGAACGGGCCGTACACCGACTTGCCCACCACCTTGGCTAAGGCGCCTGACACGTTAGTCAAGTCCGAGACCCTGAATTTTTCACCGGAAACCGCCCTGGAAAACCACGAATACACCCACACGCCGTCGTTTATCGTATATAACGTTCCAATCGGAGCATTCCTCTCAGCCCTAAACCTGCCGGAACCCATCCAAGCGTCAGTCTGAAAACCGCTCGCGTTGAACGAGCAACGGTAAGAGCCGTTTGAACCGATTAAATAAAGAAGCCGCGACGACTCCGAGAGCGTAGTCGACGTAGTCGAATTCAAATTAGAATCCCCGCCAATACACCCAGACAACACCAACACGAGAACTAATGCAACCAACGCAAACCTCATAGTCAATTATGGAACGACAACAGGATAAATACAAACCCAGATTTTAGTCTGGTTTTTTGGTTGCCGTGCACGTTATTTTATTCCGGAGTGTCTTGGCATATCGTTTTGACGTTGCAGACTCCCTTGTTCCTGTTCTTGACGTTCAGGTATATTGATGCGAGCATGAAGGCGACGCTCAACGCGATGAAGTATGTCTTGTAGGCCGGAATCCGGAGTGCGGCCGTCACGCTTCCGATTCCTAGAATCATGAACAAGGGTGCGAGTATCAGCGGCGTGCTACAACAGAGCGTCGCGAGGAACGCGGCCTTCAGCGCAATCCACGCGCCCTCCAAAAGGTTCTTTTTCCCGTCAGGCATTCTACGTTAGATTAAATCTCGTCGTCGTTTAATAAGGTGACTTCGCCGCTGCCGCCTGAAATCATCAGGATTTCATCCAGCCTGACGGCGCGCGGGTCGTATATCACCCAGGAAACCTTCTGCTGGTAGCTCATGCTCTTCGCTATCACTCCAGGCTCGTTCCGGAGGTTCGCGGCGACCGCGGGAACGCAGCTCGGGCAGAAGAAAGTGATTTCCATGTAGGCTATGCGGTAGCCTTTTCCTGCGTACTTTTGCAGGTACTGCGGAAGAGTAGTGGACGTGGGAACGTTGAGCGTTGTTGAAGTGGTCGATGTTGTGGCGGTCGTGGAAGAAACTGCGATTGCCGGCGCCGGAATCGTCGTCGAAGAAACCGTGGTTGAGGTGGTCGCCGTGGTGGAAGTTGAAGCCTGGAGGGTAGTCGACGTTGCGTAATTGACGGCCGGCGTGACGCCGGCGTTCATGAAGTATATCGCCGCTATGCCAGCCAACGCTATGACGACAACAGCCGCCGAAAGAACACTGTCAGACAATCCTTTAACGTCCATGGAAACACCCCTTTAAAGCTGATATAATGGGCGGGCGTGGATATAAATACGGGCCAGGTTCGTCTGAAAGAGCAGGTATCCGGACCGATACCCGGCAAGAACACTTTAATAGGGATTAGTAAAATAGTTAAGCGAGATGCCACTAGTTTGCCCTATGAGCGGCTGCCGAATCGAGGCAGGACTGTGCACGCACGACAAGATAGTGATGGCTATAGCGATAATTATAGGGATATTCTCGCTTATGCAGGCGCTGAGGATAGTCTAGGACTCCAGTACTGCAGCAGGGCCTGCGACCCGCATTGGAATAAAGCGGTAGCCTCTGTCCTCCAGTTCAGACTCAACAGCCTCAGAGTACCGTTTCAGGGTGTAAGCGTAGACGCTGCTTCCGCCGGCGACGTTCCAGAAGCACTTTACCCCATTCTTTCGCATGGACTCGATACTATCGCAGAGTTTTTTCATCTGCGGCTTGAGGACCGGCACGCCAGCTTCATCAAACATCGCGTGCACTTCCCGCGCTTCAGACTCCATCAGCTCGAGGATTCCGACAAAGTTTCGGTTGCCGGAATACTCCTTGACTATCCTTACGCGCTCTTCGGCTACGGCAGTCCGGGCCGCGTACGACGGGTGCGACACCACCTTCGAGTGTATGTCGTCGGCGGTATGCCTGGGGAGGTTGAATTGTACGCCGTAAACTGCGATGTCGGAGAGTTCGGCTGCCGTCTTAATCCGGGATACCTTGACTGCGCCTCCGTCGAGCGCGTACTCGCTGAGTCCGCCGATGACGCTGCGGTAGACTGTCTCGCTGCCGAGCCTGCCGAATTCACAAAGTTCGCTTTGAGTTAGGTTGAGTTCAAGAAGGCCGTTCAAGGCGACTGCCAGCGCAGCAGCCCCGGAGTCGCTGCTGCCGGTCAGTATTCCATAGTTCGTCGACTCGATTTTGACGCCAGATTTTACCCCGGCCTTAGACAGCATCTCGCTTACGATGGAGAGAATTCCCATGCCACGCTCGCCGGAGAGTGGTTTCCCGTTGACGGTGAACTCCACACCAGACGCGGCGGAAGTCGCCTTCGTCTCAGTCCTAACGTTCCGGCTTATTCCGGTGAGGGCGAGGCTCGCGTGAGCGTGCATGGAAATCCTGCGCCCGTCTACAGTGCGGAAGCCTTCCGCGAACACGACTGGAACGCCAGGATAGGCAACAGCAGTTGAATGTTCTTTCATCTAGGATATCGTTAATATTAAACTCCTCTACAATATATAGGAACCATGCTTAAGGCGCTGATTTTCGACTTGGACGGGACGCTCGTGGACCTTCTGGACCTGCACTGGCGGGGCTTCAAGGAGGTTACAAAGGAAGGTTGGGGTCTCGACTTCCTGCGGGAGGACGTGGAACGCCATTACGGCAAGACCGCTGAGGACATAGCCAGAGCCTTCTTTGAGAAGCACGGCGTAGGCGGCGTAGACTACAAGGAGTTCGCTAGGAAGAGGAGGAATGTCGTGTT
>JAPKXP010000008.1 GCA_026394745.1 Candidatus Altarchaeota archaeon | reverse complement strand
GGAATTCGAGGGCGCAGGAGGACTATGCTTCTTCTGTCCGGGAAACGAGTCCACAACCCCTCCGGAGATAAGCAGGGTCGAAGAGGGGGGCAAATGGACTATAAGAGTTTTCCCTAACAAGTTCCCGGCCGTCACGCTTGAGGAAGGCGAGAGGACGGAGTATCTGATGCCTGCGTACGGCGAGCATGAAGTCATAGTAGAAACGCCTGAACACGACAATGGTCTTTCAGACTTGAGCGTCGAACAACTAGCTAAAGTGCTCCGCGTCTACTCGGAGAGGGAGGAGGCGCTCCTCAAGAAGCAGGGGATAGCTTACGTCCTATTGTTCAAGAACTGGGGTAAGGAAGCCGGAGCCTCGCTCCCGCACACCCACACGCAGGCGGTTTCGCTTCCTTCAGTCCCGAAACTGGTTAAGGAGGAGGCTGAAGCAGCGGAAGAATACGCCAGAGAGAAGGGGGCATGCCCGTTCTGCAAGACCATCGAGAAGGAAGTGAAGTCAGACCGAAGAATCTTTGAGGACGATTGCATAGCAGCCTTCACGCCCTACGCCTCGCGCGTCCCGATGGAAGCCTGGATAATGCCCATAAGGCACGTAGGACGGCTTAAGGAACTGAAGGACAAGGAATACGAGTCGCTGGCGATGGCGCTGAAGCAAGTTCTAGAGAAACTAAAAAGATTAAACGACACGCCATACAACTATTACATACACTCGTCGCCTGCCGGAGCCGACCTGCACCTGCACATTGAGGTACTCCCGAAGATGGCGACCTGGGCGGGATTCGAGATAGGCTCCGAAGTCTACATAAACACCCTCGCGCCAGAGTCCGCAGCCGAATACTACCGGCAAAAATAACTACCCCGCAGGCTTTTTATTCCACACCGCCTATTTTTAATGATATGATTGGAACAAGGACGCTAGCCGCTGCGCTCGTGCTGCTTTTGATGGTCTCGTGCGCCACCGCGCAAGAATACTCCCTCCTCAGCATGATGTGGAACAAGAGCATCAGCGGGGACATAAGCAAGCTCGACATCCTGAAGCTGTACGTGGCGGATATAGACAACGACGGACTCTACGAAGCGGTAATCGTAACCTCAGGAAACGCAGGAACCGGCACGACGAAAGACAGGAACCGCGTCATAGCCTACGACGGCAGCGGAAACGTCAGATGGGACTACAAGGTAGACGACGTAATCAGAGAATCCCTGATGTACGACATAAACAACGACATGAGCCAGGAGTTCGTCGTCGCAAGCGGTCAGACGCTGAACAACATACAACGCGGCACCATACGCATAATAGACAGCCGCGGCGAGCTACTACGGAGCTACGACTCAACTTCAATAATGCAAGTCCTGCACCTGACTGACATAAACGAAGACAGGTACTACCAGCTGCTCGGAGGCTCCACCCTCAAAGCCATCCTATTCCAGACATACGGCGAACGCGTATGGACCTACCCCGCTGAAGGCAAAGGCGCCCTCTCCTCGCCAGCGACCGCCTTAGACTCCGCAGACATCGACAACGACAAAAAGCCTGAAATGCTCGTGGGCACGGACAAACTCTACTACATTAACAATGACGGAAGCTTCATAGGAACCTACGACTACGAGCCCACTGAAAGCAGCACTCTCAAGAAAGGATTCACCTACCTGAAAGCCTTCAAACTCAGCGGCTCAGAATACCCGGACGTACTAGTCGTCACCAAATCCAAAACCATCCAAGCAGCAAGGATAACGAAAGCCAGCATAGGAAGCAATGAAAAATACTACGAGGAGATAAACAAGAGCTGGACGCTGGAGATGCCTGCAGACATCAACACCATAATACCCACGCAGGCCGACGAAGACACGTTCCCGGAGTTCGTCGTAGGGTGCGCCAACAACAAAGTGTACCTGATAGACAACCTCGGCATGATAAAATGGGAGTACCCGCTCAACGGCAACGTTGACGACATGATACTGGGGGACATAGACGAAGACAACATCACGGACATAGTAGTGGGAACATACGCAGGGACCATATACTCGCTCGACCTGAAAGGCAACTTCAAGTGGAAGCAGGATACAACAACACCCATACTCAAGGTAGGCTTAGGCGACATCAACGGCGACGGACTAGACGACATAGTAGTCATGAAGGAGAACAACATACTCGAAGCCTACGAAATCAACAAGACGTTCGTCATAAGAAAGAGGGCTGACAACTACTTCCACCTCGGCCAGGAATACATGCTCTCGATGGAGTACGAGAAGGCGATAGAGTACTTCGGCCTAGCCAAGCTGACTTACGTGAACATAAACTACGAAAAGGGCGTCTACGACTGCGAGAACCTTACCAGGCAGGCGGCGGCTCAACTCACCGAAAACAGGAGGAAGGATGCGGACGTGTACTACAGCAAAGCCCAGGACTACTTCATCACAGGCGACTATGAAAGCGCCCTCGCCTTCGCAAAGAAGGCCAGGGAGATTTACCTAGAGTTCGGAGACTCTGAGAAAGTCTTGAAGTGCGAGCTTCTGGAATTAAGGATAAAGAACATAATAAACGAGCCGGTGACCGTTACGACGATGGACATGACCGTAACGACCCTGCCACTGCAGCAAGGACTAACGCTAGACCTTCGAATCCTGTCGGTAGTCGGCCTGGCAGCACTCGCAGTCATAATAATCTTCTACATAAGGAAGAGGCGCAAGAGCGAGGAGGAGCTGATAAGCGACGGAGCATCTACGAAGGAGCTTGAGATGAAGCTTGCTGAAGACGGTTAAAAACAGTCAAACAGAATATATAGACGTGGAGAAAATGAGGAAGAACGCGCTAACGCTGGTGTTGCTGATAACCCTGATTGGACTATCGATTGCAATTTCGGAGTACGAGGCCATAGACCACTACAACTCAGCGCTAACCTTCATCAGCTCTAACGAGTACAAGAACGCGCTCCGGAGCATATACCGCAGCAGGGAAGTGTACGAGGAGCTGAACATAACAAGCGGCATAAGCAGATGCGAGCAGGTAATCAGCCAGATAAACGCAACACTCACGCAAGAACAGATGGCTGACGCCTACTACGACATAGCAGGCGAATACTTCCTACTCGGAGGGAACACCATAGACAACATGGAGCGGGTCATCTTCATGAGCCAGAACGCGAAAGACAGGTACTACGAGACAAGAGACAGCGAAGGCGTCCTCAAGGCAGACAACCTCATACAAAGCGCGAACACCACGATAATAGGCATAAAGGAGTCGCGCCTTGAAGAGGCAGACCAGTTCTTCCTGCAGGCCCAGCAAAAGTACCTCGTCGGCGACTACGTGACCGCCAGAACCTACGCATTAAACGCGTCCCAGCTCTACGCCTCGATACCGGAGCCTAACGGAATGTCGAAGACGGCGACGCTCGTCAGCACGATAGAGGACATGATAAGGGGGATAAAGATTAACGGGGCTGCAAGCTACGACAAGGCCCTGCAGCTTTACGCGAAAGAGGACTACGAGCAGTCCATCAACTTCGCAATCGAGTCCAGAAGGCTTTACGAAAGCGTGGAAGACGCTGACGGAGTGCAGAAGACCACGCTACTCATATCCAACATAAACGAGAAGATAGGGCAGAACCTCGACTCAACGCTGAGGAGGGCTAGGTCGCTATACCTTGAAGCCCAGGAATTGTACATAATACAAGACTGCATCAACTCAACCAGGAGAGCCAGCGACTCGCGGGCGATATACAAGGACCTCTACGACAAGGCATGGGCTGAAGAGAAGGACAAGTGGCCTGAAGAACGAGTTAAGACCAAGACGTACGCAGCCTACATTAAGGAGGTCGACGACCTGGTTGCCAAGATACAGAAAGTCTGCGGCGAAAACGTCATGCTACAACAAGCCGAGAAATTCTACCAGGACGCGCAGCAGAACTTCCTCAACAACAAGCTCGACGACGCCATGTCCTACGCCAAAAACGCAAGGAACATATACTCCGACCTGAAGAACTACGTGGGACTGTCCAAGTGCGACTCGCTGATAGAGCAGATAAACAACAAGCTGACCCAGCTACAGCAGGCTGAGAATTACATGAACAATTCAATGAATTACTACAGATCAGCCGACTTCGAGAAAGCCAACTACGAGGCGACCCAGGCGAAAAGCATTTACGACAAGATGTTCTACGCAGAAAAGTCAAACACCGTACAGACCTTCATGGAAAGGATAGCCAACGCAAGCAAGAATACGGAATTCGAGATTATCGAATACGGCTCATCACTCGACAACGCAAAACTCGCCAAACTGCTAGACGGCCAGATAAACTACACCCTAGGCGTAAACCAGTCCGACATACTGGTAAGGGACTCTGAATCAAAGGTCTCTGAAGAACAAGCTAAACTGTACAACACCATAATAGTAATCGTCCTTGCGGCAGTGGTGGTGGGAGCCGCAGCCTACTCCTGGATGAGCAAACAGAGGAAGTTCGAGACTGAAGTAACAGAAAAGAGAGCCATCGCAGACCAGAAGATGAAAAAGAAGGAGGAAGAGCTAACCCTAAGAAAAGAAGACGAAGTCAAGGAGAAGGTTGAGGAAGAGCTCAGGAGGCTCATCGATAGGGAGAGGGAGATGAGCAGCGAAGGAGAGAGGAAGAATGTATGAGGATATCCTAGACGTTTCAAAACGCAGGGGCATAGTCTACCCGTCCTTCGAGATATACGGTGGAGTAAGCGGCTTCTACGATTACGGGCCGATAGGCGCCAGAATCAAACAGAACATAGAAGACCTCCTGAGGAGACATTATGTAGTCGAAGAAGGTTGCATGGAGGTGCAATGCCCGACCCTCAGCCCCGAAGACGTTTGGATTGCCTCAGGTCACGTGAAGAGCTTCAGCGACTACACGACAGAGTGCGTGAAGTGCAATGAGCCGTACAGGGCAGACCACCTCATCGAGTCCGAGCTCAAAACGTCGGTAGATGGTAAGACAGTCGACGAACTCAAGGAGATGGTAAAGCAGGTCAAGTGCCCGAAATGCAAGGGCGCGATGAGCGACATATACAACTACAACCTCATGTTCCAGACCTCGGTAGGCCCAGGCAAAAGCAAAATCACAGCATACCTGCGGCCTGAGACCGCGCAATCCACATACTTAGCGTTCAACCGCCTCTGGGAGTACGCGAGGAGGACCCTGCCGTTCGGCGTCATACAGATAGGACACTCATACCGAAACGAGATTTCGCCAAGGCAGGGCATGATAAGGCTGAGGGAATTCAACCAATGCGAGATACAGTACTTCATGAACCCGGACAACAAGAGCACGAACAAGTTCGACAAAGTAAAGGACATGAAGGTTAAAATCAAGGACAAGAACGAGCAGGAACTTGAGATGACGCTGGGAGAAGCCTGCGAGAAGGGGGTCATAAAAATCCAGTTCATAGCATACAACCTGGGGAAAGCCATGAAGGCGTTCACGGACATGGGAATCAGCCCGGAAAGACTGAAGATGCGGCAGCACCGCGACGACGAACGCGCCTTCTACTCCAGCGACACGTGGGACGTCGAGTACGTGAGCGAATCATTAGGGAAGATTGAGCTCGTAGGCATAGCAGACAGGACCGACTACGACCTTTCAGCGCACATGAAGCAAAGCAAGAAGGCGCCGTACATCGCAGGAGTATTCTCACTAGTGAAGAAAGACGGCCTACAGGAGAAGACGGACGGAGTATTCAACACGCTCAAGGATGCGGGACTCTACGTCCTCTTGGACCACGCCGGAAGCATAGGAAAACGCTACGCGAGGGCAGACGAAATCGGAGTGCCGTATAGCATAACCATAGACTACGACACCATGAAAGACGACACGGTAACAGTCAGGGACAGAGACACTAAGGAGCAGAAGAGGGTTCCGATATCTGAATTAATACAACTCCTAAGGTAAAACTATAATATTTTAATTAGGATACCAATACAATATATGGCTTCTTCCTCTCGCGGACAGTCTGCTATGGAGTATCTGATGACTTACGGCTGGGCAATCCTAGTTGTCATGGTCGTCGGCATAGCCATGTGGCGCCTAGGCATATTCAACCTCGGCGGAAGCGGAGCGCCCACGAGCACAGGATTCGCAACCCTGAAACCCCTTCTGTCAACCTGCGAGATTTCAAACAAAAACACAGGCGCCGCCAACCCCTCCTGGTGGGGCTGCAACGGTATAGGAGGCTTCTACTGCCAGTTCCTCAACACTGCTGGAACCGCGATAACCATAACAAACGTGAGCATCAAGGTGAACAACAGGTACTGTGATTATATGAATGCTGACTTGAACCCAAAAATAAACTCTCTAGGAGGAACCGGAAATTGCGGATATGTACAATGCTATAATACAGGCGGAAGCTCTTGCGACACAACCTTTTTAGACTGCAGTACTGGCACAGCAGGCAGAGTAAACGTGCCAAAAGACGCTCAATTCACAGTCAATGCCAACAGCCCTATGCCACCCTGCGGTGACCCACTTGAAACACCCTGCAAGAGCGTGCAAAAAGGACAAGCTTATGAGGTATTCGTGGACGTGCAATATGAAGTAAACATCGGCGGGGCGAGAACAACGAAACACAGTTCAGGAACGGTAAGACTAGGTGGAACCGGATAATAAACTAAAAAGTAAGTAATCTAGTAGACCAATAGATTAAAGCAAAAAGAAAAGAAGAAGTAAGAGGAAAACTTACTTCGTTCTTTCTATTCCAATCTTCTTGACATTAGGCTTCTTGACCTTGCCGTTCTGGACTTTAAGCCAGCTTGGCGCGTTCGCTGGAGCGGAAACCCACTCGATTGAGCCCTTGAAGATGTGAATCTTCTTTGTTCCGCGCTCCCTCAGCTTTATGTCAGTGGCCCCGTCGCTTGCAGCCTTCAAGGCCGCCTGCCTAGGCTGCTTTCCTGAGTATATGTGCTCAGTGTCTTTTCCTCCCTTCAACAAAACAAAATACTTCACTTCGTCTGCCATTTTAGTTAATCACCTCTAAAAATATAAGTGATATATGACACTTGAATATTAAATTCCAGAGTATAAAAACGTGTATGGAAGCCACAAAATCAGGTTCATTTATAAAGCTTGGTCTTGTTGACTAGAAGCACCAGCTCATCCAGCCTCGCGTTCGTCGAGTCTATTATCCTGTTCCTCAACACCTCCTTGTTGAAGCTGGTTTCAACGAACTCCCTCTTAACCTTCTCCATCTCTTCAGACAATCTTACGTCGCCGAGAACGTGACTAGCCCACCTGCGGAAGTCTTTCACGTCCCTCCTGAGGTGGTACTCGATGGAACTCACGTCAACCTGCTTCGCGACCTCGCAAAACTCCAGCAGGCTCCTAGCCCTAAAGCCGGTGTAGATGATCTGGTTTCCATCCCACCTGTTGAAGTAGAACGCCTCCTCCGAGGTGAGCGTCCTAAGCGACCACAAGGGGTCGTTGTAAACCTCATCCCGGGGTATGAAACTCCTGAGCGTGCCGCTGATCAAGGAATTCTGTATCACAAAGGTGTTAGGCCACAGGCGCGACCCCTGTATGACGGACACGTTCTGCTCTAGCAGGCAATGGGAGCCTATCAGAACGTCCGACTGTATCCTAGAGTCTGCGCCAAGTATGCAGTCCTCAGCTATCATGGAGTTCTCCACGACAGAGTTTGCGCCTAACACGTTATTCTCGAACAATACCGCGCCGTCGACGACAGTCCCGCCCCTCACCGTGACTCCGTTGCCGATGGAGCTGTAGGGCATGATGGTTGAGTCTGCGTCTATCACGACGTTGTCTCCGACGGTGACCGGCCCGACAATCTTAGACCCCCTCTTGATGACTACATTCTCCCCTATGTGAACGTTGCCTTCCAGGGTAGCGTCGACTATGGACGAGTAGGGAATCCTCTCTGTGATGCGGTCCATAAGCCACTTCTTGGCCTTGAGGTAGCCGTCAATCCTTCCGACGTCCACCCAGAAGCCCTCCATGCTTGAGGCGTAAATGCTTCCGCGCGTAACGAGGATGGGGAACAAGTCTTTCGCGAAGTCGAAGAACTGCTTCTCAGGCA
>JAPKXP010000178.1 GCA_026394745.1 Candidatus Altarchaeota archaeon | reverse complement strand
GTGTTCCACCTGCCTTCAGCCCGGAGTTCAAGGCGTATGTCGTTGCACTTGTCGATGTATATGCTCCTGTTAAGGCTGTTTTTCAGGGTAATCTGTACGGTGCCGTTTGAGCGGTAGCTGGTCTCTGACTGGAGCATTAAGTTGGTGAGTGAAGTAACGCACTTCCTGTTGTTGCATAGCAGGTCTCCTCCGCTGATGGAGCATTTGGTGTCGCAGTACCCGCAGGCGCTTCCGTACTGTTTGATTGCCTCGTCAACCTTCGATGAGTCGTTGAGGGTACTGTATATCCTGCAGCCGAACGGGCAGGAGTAGGCGGTGAGGCGGCATTGGTCGTCCTCAGAGCAGACGTTTAATGCACTTATTTCCGAGACTATGTTCTCGGCCATCCTGTCGCATTCCTGAATTGTGGTTGTTGTGGTGCTGGGAGTTGCCGTCTGGTCGCCGCTTGGGCTGACGCAGCCCAGCAGAAGGCAGATTGCGAGTAGGGATGCTATGTACCGCATGTTAATAATTATATGAAGCATAATATTAGAACGTGATTGAATTGAAAACCACAGATTACGTGAAGCCGTGGATTTCCGGGCTTGAGCCCTACGTTCCGGGTCAGACTAGAGTAGGATTTATCAAGCTCGCGAGCAACGAGAACAACTACGGCCCTTCGCCTAAGGTGGTAAAGGAGGTTAGGAAGTGGGCTGGGAAGATTTACATGTACCCGTACAGGGACTCGGAAGTTAACGAGGCTGTCGCAAAGTACGCTCGCGTGAGCGCGGAAAATATCGTTCCTGGCAACGGAAGCGATGAGATAATAGACATAATCATAAAGACGTTCAGGGGTCCGGTCGGGGCCTTAATCCCGTCTTTCATAGAGTACAGTGCGTTCGCGAGGATTATGGGCGTGGAATTCATCGGCAGCAGTTTGAAGGACGACTTCGGCTTCGATGCCGACAAGTTCATAAGGGAGACTGGGGACGCTAACCTCCTGTTCCTGTGCAGCCCAAACAACCCGACGGGAGGGGTAATACCAAGGGAGGACGTGGTCAAGGTTCTTGGCACCGGCAAGATTGTCGTCGTCGACGAGGCGTACTACGAGTTCTATGGTAAGAGCGTTGCGGAACTTGTCGGGGAGTACGATAACCTGATAGTCACTAGGACCATGGCGAAGGCGTTCGGGCTTGCAGGACTCAGGTTCGGCTACGCCATCGCAAGCCCAAAGATTGCCGGAGCGATGCTGAAGGTTAAGCCGCCTTTCAACGTGAGCTTGATAACCCAGGCGGCGGTGATAGCGGCCCTGAAGGATACGACATACATGAGAAAGTGCGTGAAGAGGATTAAGGAGGATACCAAACTCTTGTTTAACGCCCTCAATAGGAAGTTTACGGCCTATCCGACGGAAAGCAACTTCGTCTTCATAGACACCGCACCGAAGTACACGTCAAAGGAGTTCTTCAACAGGATGCTTGAAAAGAGATTTATCGTCAGGCCATTCGGGAGGATTCCCGGATTCCCGGGCGAATACAGCAGGGTTAACGCCGGGACTACAGAGGAAACAAAGAAATTCATTAAAGCATTGAACGGCATTTAGCTTACTTCTTCCGTTTTATGACTTCTTTCGCGGCTTCGACTATGTCCTTTGCGGTTATGTTGTATTCGGCCATCAGGTCGTAGGGTTCTCCGGACTTCCCGAACCGGTCTACTACGCCAATCCTCTTCATGGGCACTGGATAGTTTTCAACGAGTACTTCCGCGACGGCGCTTCCCAGCCCGCCGTATATGCTGTGTTCTTCAGCAGTCACAATCGCGCCGGTCTCCTTGGCGGATTGTATTATGGATTCCTTGTGTATCGGCTTTATCGTGTTCACGTTGATTACTTTCGCCCTGATTTTCTGCTTCTCCAGCTCCTGCGCTGCCTTTATGGCCTCGGAAACCATTACTCCGCAAGCAGCTAAGGTAACGTCGTCGCCGTCGATGATTGTTATGGGCTTGTGCAGGTCGAAGTCGTAGTCCTTGAAGATTACGGGCGTCTTCTCCCTGGAGAGGCGGATGTAGACCGGCCCATGATACTTTATGCTCGACTTAACCAGGTATTCGGCCTCGAGCGCATCAGCAGGAACCATGACGTGCATGCCTGGTATCACCCTCATGAGCGATAAATCCTCGATTATCTGGTGTGATGAGCCGTCCTTGCCGACTGTGAGTCCAGCGTGAGTTAGAACGATTTTGACGTTAAGGCGGTCGTATGCTATGGTATTTCTTATCTGCTCCCAAGCCCTGCCGCAGCCGAACATCGCGAACGCGCTCGTGAACACGGTCTTGCCTTCGAGCGCGAATCCTGCTGACATGCCCATCAAATTCTGCTCAGCGCAGCCGACGTTGAAGAAGCGTTCCGGAAACTCTTTCGCGAACATGCAGGTCATTGTGGACTCTGAAAGGTCTGCGTCCAAGACGACCATGTTAGGGTGCTCCTTGCCTAACTCCACCAGCGCCTTCCCGTACGCGATTCTCATGTGCTTCCTTTCGCTTAAAGTCAAGTCGAACTTCATATTAAACCAGCTCCTTTAGCGCCTCGCAAAGCTGCTCTTGAGTCAGGGGCTTGCCGTGGAACTCCCTTATTCCTTCCATGAACGATATGCCCTTTCCTTTCGTCGTGTTGGCGATTATGATAGTCGGCTTGTCCTTCATCTTTTCCGCGCTGTCTAATGCAGCGGATATCTCAGTGAAGTCGTGGCCGTTGATTCTTATGACGTTCCATCCGAATGAAGCCCACTTCAGTTCCAGCGGCTCCAATGCCATGACCTTTTCGGTTGGCCCGTCAATCTGGAGCCCGTTCCTGTCGATTAACGCGGTGAGGTTGTCAAGCTTGTAGTGGGCTGCAGCCATCGCCGCCTCCCATACCTGGCCCTCCTGATTTTCGCCGTCTCCGAGCAGCGCGTAGACTCTGAAGGGTCTCTTGTCGAGTTTTCCTCCTGCAGCAATACCGCAGGCGACGCTCAGTCCCTGTCCGAGCGAACCTGTTGAGACGTCAACTCCCGGAACGCGCTTCCTGCACGGGTGTCCCTCAAGGAAGCTGTTTATGTGCCTGAACTTGTTTAGCTCTGACACGGGGAAGTATCCGGATTCTGCTAGTGCTGCGTAGAGCGCTGGCGCGGCGTGTCCTTTGGATAGAACGAACCTGTCGCGGTCATCCCACTCCGGGGAGTCTGGCTTGTGCCGCATCTTGTAGAAGTAGAGCGTCGTGATGATGTCTATCGCGGAGAGGGAGCCGCCGGGGTGGCCTGAGGCGGCCTCGGTGGTCATCATTAGAACATGCTTTCGGATAGTCTTGGCTCTCTCTTTAAGAGATTTCAGTGTTTTTTCATCCAATTACGCCACTCCCCAGCTTTATTTATAGAAGTAGTCGGTTAAATACTTTTTCTCAATTCTTCGACTGCGTGCTTGACTCCGGATGGGTGGCGGTATATCGCCGAGCCGATGACCAGTATGTCTGCTCCCGCGTCCGCTATCGATTTTGCCGTCTTTGCGTTGACTCCGCCGTCTACCTCTATCTCGGCTTTCAGATTTTGCTTGTCTATCGTCTTTCGGAGTTCGCTTATCTTAGCGAGGACTTCCTCGTTGAATTTCTGGCCTCCGAATCCTGGCTCGACTCCCATCACGAGGATGAGGTCTGTCTTGTCCAGGACGCCGATTATCTTGGATAGGGGGGTTTTAGGGTTTATCGAAACGCCTGCTTTCTTGCCCAACATCTTTATCGCCTTCAAGTCTTCTTCAAGCTTTGCCGATGCTTCGGCGTGGATTGTTATGTAGTCTGCTCCCGCGTCGCTGAACTGCTTGAGGTATCTTGCAGGGTCTAGTATCATCAGGTGGACGTCCAATGGGAGTTTAGTCACCTTCCTCAGGGACTCGACTACTGGAACTCCTAGGGATATGTTGGGAACGAAGCATCCGTCCATCACGTCGACGTGAATCATTTCGACTCCTGCTTTTTCAGCTGCCTTCACTTCCTCGCCGAGTCTGCTGAAGTCTGCGTTCAGTATGGATGCTGCGATTTTAAACATTCTTGCACCACCCAATCGTTTCTTCAAGGCCCGGTCTCACGTCGACTTTGGGTCTCCAGCCCAGGTCTT
>JAPKXP010000029.1 GCA_026394745.1 Candidatus Altarchaeota archaeon | reverse complement strand
CCATGACCACGGAGCCTACGCCTACGACGTAGACTTTTATGTTCTCCTGTTTCATGGCTTCTGCCTGCGCTATTATCTTCGGCAGCGTGGACCTGCTGTACTGTCCGTCGGAGAGGAATATGACGTATTTGTCGCCGGTATACTGCTTAAGCCAGTTTCTCGCGAGTTCAAGGCTCGTGGTCGGCTCGGTTCCGTCTTTTGCAGCTGCCTGAAGCCTGAGTACTCTATCCTCTAAATCAGCTCTTTTAGGCCCTATCGGGCTCATCGGCGAGACTTCGTGCGGCAGGGTGTCGAAGGCCATTACGCCTACGCTATCGTTCTCAGCAAGCTTCCTCATGAGCTTCAGCGTTATCGCCTTCGCTATGTCTATGCTCGAGTCTTTCGCTCCTACCACCCGCTCCTGCTGGCTTCCGGAGCGGTCTATCACGAACGCGACGGCTATCTCCTTCCTCCTCTCTTTAGGTTTGTCTGTCGACATTACGGGTAGTATGTTCTCTATGAAACTGCTGTTGTATCCTCCGTACTCGTAGCTGTGTTTCCCTCCGACTACTGCAAGCCCGTTGCCTCTCAGCACGTACTGCTTGAGCTTGTTGACTGTGTTCCTGTCCAGCTGCGATGCCGGTATGTCATCCAAGACCACTGCCGTGTATCTGCTGTAGTCTTCAGGCGGGTTCCTAACCTCGTCGACGCTGTAAAGGCGCTTTAGCACGCTCATCAGGGGGTTCGTGCTTGAGTTGGTGACGACCAGTATCCTCGGCTTCTCGACCACTTCAACAGTCTTGTAGTATACGTTGTTGGAGTTTATCGAGTCTTCGCCTACCGTACTTAGCTCCACCCTTATTTCGTGCACTCCCGTCTCCTGGAAGTTCAGCTGTAATTCAATGGACTTCTCCATCTCGTTTTGCGTGAAGCGTTTTCCGAACTGCTTTACGTTGTCGACGTACACGTTTATGTCGTAAGTCACCTCAAGGAATCCGGTGTTGCCTATTGTTATGATAAGCTGGTACTCTGAGTTGCTCGGAATCTTCTTGTCTCCTATGACGTCCTTTATGTACACGTCCCTGCCCGCCTTCCCAGGCCTTATCGCGTACACGGTCGAGTTTGCTTCCGAAAGCGCGCGAGCGACGTCTAACGGATTCCTACCGTAGTTGTTGTTTCCGTCCGTGAGCAGTACTATTATGCCGCCTTCGTCCTCTGACTTCAGCATGCTGTAGTACAGGGCGTCGCCAATGGCAGTCCTGTTGCCTTCTGAAAAGTATTCGAGGCTTATCTTGTCGCTTTTGCTTGTTATGTTTCCTGCAAGGCTTTTCACCCTCCCGTAGACTTCATGGCCTAATGGCTCGGTTTCGTTGAATAGAATCATGCTGCCTGAGGCGTCTACCATCACGGTTATCGGAGGCATGTCCTCTATAGTCCTGCTGGTTTCAACCCAGACTGGTTCTGCGAGTGCAAGGCATATCAGGGATATGACCACGGCCCTGACTGCGAAGAACAGAACCCTCTTCTGGTTCATCTTCCCGCCCTTCTTCAGGTACCACCAGAAGAATACTATGAGAGGTATCGCCGCCAGCAGGTACAACGGGTTCTTGAAAGCGAACTTGGACATGAAGCCTAGCTTGCCTGTTATGCCGCCGGCTACACTAGACACCCCTCCCTGTATCGCCGTCCCCAGCGTGGTCGTGGTGTTTACTAATTCGCTCACAGTAGGCCCCTCCTTCGGTACATTATGACCTCGAGTATCAGCAGCATGACGGCTAGCACAAGAGCCTTGAAGTAGTGCTCCCTCTTGACTTCAACGTCCTCCTTACCCACCGTGAAGCCTTCGCTTTCGACGGAGTCTTTTATGTCGACGCACGATAGGTTCGACTCTATGCTGTCCATCAGGTTGACTGCGAAGTAATCCTCCCTGCCCGGGCGGTATACCGTGTAAATCCCTGCTTTGTCGAGGAATACCGTGGCTGCATTAACCTTCTCCGCGGGCGTCTGAATCCAGTACGCTTCAGGCAGCTGCAGGTAGCCTCCGGTCAGCTTGTTCCTGACGACCTCGGAGTCCTTGGGCTTGTTGAAGTACTTTATCATCTGCGACCAGAGTATCGGGAAGGAAGAGCTGTAGTAAAAGTTGCTCCACTCCGCGTCGGTGTTAACGTTCATGAACATGACGTACCCCTTCCCAAGGTCGTCGTAGACTATTAGTGGGTTAGGGTGGTCTCCGGAGGTTCCGACCAGCGTCTTGGAGTTGTTTACCGTCGCGTTGACCTTGAAGTACTT
>JAPKXP010000002.1 GCA_026394745.1 Candidatus Altarchaeota archaeon | reverse complement strand
GAAGAATTCTACCGGAAGTCGCTGGAGATGGGACACGAAGGCGTCATGGCCAAGAACCTTGACGCGCCATACCAGCCGGGCTCCAGGGTCGGCTACATGTACAAGATTAAACCCGTCATGGAGACGCTGGACCTCGTCATCACAGGAGCGACTTGGGGTGAAGGCAGGCGTGCAAGCTGGCTCGGCAGCTTCCTGCTCTCAGTCTACGACCCCGAGACCGGAGAACTATTGGAGATGGGGAGGATGGCGACAGGCTTAACCGACCAGCAGCTGGAGGAAATGACTGAACTACTCAAGCCGACTGTAACACTCGAAGACGGGAAGGAAGTCAAACTGCGGCCGACTACTGTCGTTGAAGTCGCCTACGAGGAAATACAAAAAAGCCCCACCTACTCCTCAGGATACGCCCTCCGATTCCCGCGCCTAGTACGGGTCAGGGAAGACAAAGGCATCGAAGAAGCAGACAACATCCGGCGAGTGGAGGAAATCCTGGCGGTAAACTCCAAATCCTAGCGGAAATAGACCCCCCCGAAAACTATTTATTCTACTCCTTCACGTTATATATGTGATGAGAAAGCTCCTTCTGTTGTTTGCCGTAACACTGCTAGTCCAGCAGGCGATGGCCTCAGACGCGGTATGCGTCGACTATGACAACGGCATAGACGTTTATAATAGCAGCTTCATCTACGGCACCGACTCGCGGGACAGCCAGTACCTATGGCGCGACTTCTGCATAGATTCGACGCACCTCGGCGAATACTGGTGCGACTCAGGAATACCCCAGATAACGGAGCTGCCGTGCACACTCCTATGTTCCGCCGGAGCCTGTATGACGACCACGACGTCGACCACTACGTCAACCTCAACCACATCGACCACAACGTCAATGACGTTCACAACATCGTCGACGACATCAACAACCGTCCGCCAGACCACGACTACGCTAACCCCTTCGACGACCATAACACAGACGCCAACAACATTATACCCTGCAAGCACGGAAAATCATTCAGCTACGTCACCCCGCCAAGCGACATCAAGCACAATCAAGGCTTCTCTATCGGCTGCGGCAGCCGAGTCCAATAATGCGGTACCTTCGACGCTGAACTCAGACCAGCCCTCCATAATAGGCGGCGCGGTCACCTATGCCGCAGACAACAAGTTTAGCATTATGAGCGTGGCATTACTGCTTTTCATGGCTCTTGTATCCCTCTATTACCTGGTCAAATACTGGAGGGAGTACAAGTCCAAATCAGATGTGTCGGTCGAAGACGTGGACTATGCGGTCAAAGACAAATTCGGCGGCAAGGGTTTGGACGGCTTCTAAACTGTTTTATTGTTTGTTTACCTCCTATATTATCGCAATGAGCATGAGGCATGTTTTCCCAGGCGTCTACAGGAGCGGCTCGGAAATAGCGACATTGAATTCGACTCCAGGGTACCGGGTCTACGGCGAAAAGGTCTTTAAGGACAAAAACAAGGAATACCGCATCTGGGACCCGTTCCGAAGCAAGGTTGCCGCGGCGATACTGAAAGGTCTCAAGGATTTCCCCGTTACGCCGGACTCAAACGTCCTCTACCTCGGCGCCTCATCAGGAACTACTGCAAGCCACATAGCAGACGTAACGTCCGGCCAAGTCTACTGCGTGGAATTTTCCAGCACCATGATGCGCGACCTAATGCTAGTCTGCGACAGGAAAAAGAACATGGTCCCCATACTCGGAGACGCAAGACACCCCTGGGAGTATGACAGCCTCGTCGCAAAGGCTGACGTGCTGATACAGGACGTCGCACAGCCTGACCAGGCTTCAATACTATCATCGAACGCGGAATACTACGGCATAAAGAAGGCGCTGCTTTCAATCAAAGCCAGGAGCATAAACTCCATCAAGAGCCCGAAGGAGGTTTTCGAAGAGGAGCTGAAAAAGATTTCCGAGAAATTCAAGATAATGCAAAAGCTCGACCTCATGCCGTACGACGAAGACCACATGCTCGTCAACCTGGAGGCTAAAAGTGTTTGAGGTAGAAGTTAAGGCGCCATCCACCGGCCCGATAGAAGCTAAGGTGAGGGAAACAGGGAAATTCCAGAAAGAGGAAGTTCAAATCGACACATACTTCCAGCATCCTGCAAGAGACTTTAGGGCTAGCGACGAAGCACTCCGAGTCCGCTCCGTGGGAGGGAATTACTTCCTGACCTACAAGGGGCCGAAACACGCAGGCGATGTGAAGAAGCGCATGGAGATAGAGTTTCCCGTAAGCCATAAGGCGTTCGACCTGCTGAAGGAGCTTGGTTTCACAGAAAGCCTAGTAGTCAAGAAGAACAGGAGATACTACACTGTCGAAGGCTTTGAGGTGGTCCTAGACGACGTCGAAAGGCTAGGCAAGTTCATAGAGATAGAGTCGAAGAACAAGATAGACGACTCCAAGGTCATGGCAATCGCCGGCAAGCTCGGGGTAAAGAAAGAGTCCTGCACTACAAAGTCCTACGCCGAACTACTTGAAGAGAAGAAATAAGCTAATAGTCCTCCCGGCCCTTGAACAACTCCTCAATCATGGAGGCGGTAAACTCCTTCACAGTGCCTATTATCACCGCGCTCAATGCCAGAGCAAGTCCTACCATCACTATCTGCATCCACGCTGGCATAACGCTGATGAAAGCCCACACATCCAGCAGGTTCATAATTGGAAGCATGACCTTGTCCCACAGGGGAATAAGGTAAACAAGCGCACCAACTATCATCACTAAGAATCCTATGTTGAACGCAAGCCCCAGCATGCTGTCGCCCTTGCTTTCCCGGTGGTCCATCAAAACACCCTTTAGTACTAATAAATAATAA
>JAPKXP010000050.1 GCA_026394745.1 Candidatus Altarchaeota archaeon | reverse complement strand
AGGTAGTGTGTATTATACTGGTAGCGAGTAGAATTCGGATTTAGACATATTTTAGAAGATTAATGCTTTCAGTGTTATTCGACTGAATTGTGAGATTCCTGATTCTACGTAAAAATTTTTGAGGTAATTTAGAATGGAAGTTAATGGATTTTGCGACTTGAATTTGAGTTCGCACGTTTTGAAGGATTTGAAGTATCAGGGATGGGAGACGCCGATGCCCATTCAGGGGCAGGCTATTCCGGTCTTGCTTGACGGCAGGGACTTGATTGCCGAGGCGAAGACAGGAACAGGGAAGACCCTTGCGTTCGCGATACCAATCATCGAGAAGGTCGACTGTGAAAAGCGTTTTGTTCAGGCGTTGGTTTTGACCCCCACGAGGGAGCTTGCCGAGCAGGTTGCAGGCGAGTTAAAGAAGATAGGCTACAACAAGAAGGTTTACGTCGGCGCGTTCTACGGCGGGAAGAGCATAAGCATGCAGGCAAGCCTGCTTAAGAGGGGAATCCACGTTGCCGTGGGCACTCCCGGCAGGGTGCTTGACCTGTTGAACCGTAGGATTCTTTCGCTTGAAGGAGTCAGAACGTTCGTTCTGGACGAGGGCGACAGGATGCTTGACATGGGGTTCATAGACGACATAAGGAGAATCGTCGCGCACCTGCCTCACGATAGGCAGACTATGATGTTCTCGGCGACTATTCCAGAGGACATCAAGGGTTTGGCGCAGTCGATAACGAGGAATCCGGAGTTCATATCGGTTAGCTCGGACACTATGACGGTCGACGAGGTAGACCAGTGCTACTACGAGGTCCCGAAGACCGAGAAGTTCGATGCGTTCGTCGAAGTGATGAAGCGGGAGTCTCCGTCTAGCGCCATAATCTTCTGTAATACAAAGAGGTGGTCTGACACGCTCGCTAAGCTTATGAAGCGTAGGGGCTTTGACGCCGAGGTTATTCACGGCGACTTGACTCAGAACCAGCGTGACCGGGTGATGGACGGGTTCAGGAAGAATAGGTTCAAGTTCCTCATCGCGACCGACGTCGCTGCAAGAGGTCTTGACATCGACGATGTGTCGCATGTGGTCAACTACGACCTGCCTAAGGAGAGGGAGAATTACATCCACCGTATAGGCAGGACCGCCAGGGCTGGGAAGTCCGGCAAGGCGATTTCGTTCATCTCCTCGCAGGAGATTCACGACCTGTGGGAGACGGAACACAGATGCAGGACGAAGATTAATCAGGCTAGATTATAAAGCAGGATTAAGGCAGGGCTACGGTATTATGGCGTTGTAGCTCTGTATCATCTCTTTGGTCTTTTCGGCTGCGACTCTTATGTCTTTAGTGTTTTTTGCGCCGGTTATTATCATCTTGCCGCTGCGGAATATGAGCATCACGGTCTTAGGCTCTTCTAGGCGGTAGACGAGGCCTGGGAACTGTTCCGGCTCGTATTCGGTGTTGAAGCATTCTACCGCGAGCTTGTCGAGGTTGACTTTAAAGTCGACTGAGCTTGAGGATACGATGTTCTGCACTTCGACGAGCGGCTTGCCTCTTATCGTGACGCCGCCTTCCTTCAGCTTCTTTTTCAGGTGTTCTACTGCTATCTCAATGTCTTTGTTGGACCTGGCGCCTGTGCAGATTACTTTTCCAGAACTGAATATGAGCATTGCCAGCTTCGGCTCCTTGATTCTGAACACCGCTCCTGGGAAGTTCTCTGGGTTGTATTCTATGCCGCTGACCTTCTTCACGAACTTCTTGAGGTCAATCTTGGTGTCTAACGTTATCGCGGACACCATATTCTCGATTTTGACTTGAATCCCCATTTTCCCCACAAAAAGTAGATATATTCTAGCACATTATCGTTTATAAAGCATTTCAGTCGAGAAAACGCTACGTACCACATTTCTTGATTCGTTGTGGTGCGTGTTAAAGTCGATGTGTTGTCTGGTGCGCCTGTTTTGTCTGAACTGATTTTAGGCTATCGTTGGCTTTGTGGCTTTTGCTTTCTCTAAGGCGACGATAATCCCCCATGACGCGAATACTGTCAGCGTTATGGTGGCTCCTAGCGCGAGGTCCATCAACGGCTTTTCGCTGATGAGGAATAGTTCGCCGTTCCACAGGTGGTCTACGAAGCCGAATATTGAGGCGCCGAGCAGTAGCAGGTTAAGCAAGTAATAGTCTGTCTTGCCTTTAATGCTGGAATTAGTTTTTCGTAGAGCGTAAACTGCAATCGCCGCGGTTGCGGGCACAGCGTAGCATACCATGATAATCACCTCTTGAGTAACACTTATTAGAATTTTGTGTTACCTGAATAAAAGCGCGGTGACACACCTGGTCGAGGAAGGTGACACCACCTACTTTGCGACAGCGTTCCTGACCGCAGCAGAGAGTCTCTCTATGTCAAAGGGCTTTTGCATTACGTCTAAAGCTCCAAGCTTCATCAGCGACTCTTTCGTCACTTGCTCGCCGTTGACTTTGACTGGCGAGCCATGCTGTAGTTCAGTCCTGCCTGAGACTACAATCACTGGCTTTCTTCCTGCGACAGCCCTCAGGACGTCTACGCCGCTCTTTTCTGGCATCTCCAAGTCGGTGATGACAACGTCGAAAGAACTTGTGAATTCCCTGCCTGTTATTATGTTGACGGCCTCCTGAGCGCCTTTATCAGCGCTTCCGACTGCTGTGACCTTGTGGCCATTGCACCCTAGCATGTCTACGCCAAGCTCTCGTATTTCCGGGTCGTCGTCGACCATCAGAATCCTTATTTGTTTGGTGTTCGGTGGCTTCAACGGGATGCTTTCCGGCCCGGGCGTGTGTCCCGGGCTTTCATTTCTCTCTAGCCTACGATTGCCCATGTATGAATACCCGGTAAAACAAAGTTAAAAGCTTATCTGACTTTGACGTAGAATTTGAATTCGTCGAGTTGCTCTCGCAGTTTGCTTGGTGTGGCTCTGCCCCATTCGGCTAGCCAGCCTGCGTCCTTGAATTCTTTTACTATGCTTTCGTCCTTGATTTTAGCGCGCTGGAGGAATTCGGCTATGCCGCGGTTTCGTATTATCGAGTCTCTCGGCTGGAATACTCCGCTCCATGCCCCCCACACCTTGAATGTGGTGTCCGGGTATCTTCCGCCGCCCAGGTCTACTGCGAGGATGTCGCATTTTCTGGAGAGCTTCATCACCTTCTTTATCGTGTCGAAGCTTCTGGCGTCGGCTTGGATGTAGTGTACTTGATGGTAGTCTTCGGTAATCCGCTTAAAGGGTTCTTCAGACTCGGTGCCTATGTCCACTGCAACAACAAGTTTCGCCTTTTTGGCGTAAGCCCTTGTGCTGACTCCGGTGTGGGGTCCGAGCTCTATCACGACATCGCCTTCATGCACATGCTCCTCCAGGAGACGGCGGTATACGCCGACTTCGTAGGCTATTTCAATCATTGTCCTGAACAATATAATTTAAACGCCGAATCCTAATTAATTTGAAGATTATTTTTTCGGGTCTTTAAGATGCATTTAGAGAAGCTGGAGCTGAAGGGTTTCAAGTCGTTCAAGGACAAGGTAACCCTCGAGTTCCCTGACAAATTCACTGGAATCGTAGGCCCCAACGGGTCAGGCAAGAGCAACATCACTGAGGCTGTGTGCTTTGTTTTGGGCAAGTCTAGGGGGCCTCACCAGGATTGTGGACCGTGAGGGCCACAGCACCTACAAGCTCGACGAAGATAAGGTGACTAGGCAGAGGATTATCGACCTTATCGGCGACAACGAGTACAACATCATCCTGCAGGACGACGTCACCAAGGTCATTGAGATGAAGCCTCAGGAGAGGCGGACTATTATCGACGACTTGTGCGGGATAGGCGAGTACGACGACAAGCGCAACAAGGCTTTGAAGGAGATTGAGAAGGTCGAGAAGAAGATTAGCGAGACTCACATCATTTTAGGCGAGAAGCAGGGTTATATGGGCGAGCTGAAGAAGGAGCGTGACGAGGCCTTGAAGTATCAGGCTGTCCGGGACGAGCTTCGGCAGAATAAGGCTACTCTTTTGAGCAAGGATATTTCCAGCATCGAGAAGAGGACTGAGAAGCTTGACGAGCAGATGAACGAGATTAAATCCGGCAGGGAGGAGAGTCTGGGTAAGATAGCTTCCTTCCGCGGGAAGATTTCCGAGACTAATAATCTGTTGAAGGACATTAACGCGAAAATCAGGGCGATTGAGGGCGGGCAGACGAGCGCGAAGATTGCCGGAGTTAGGGGGGATGTCCTCAGGTGGAGCGACAAGATTACTGTTTTAACCGACAAGGTAGCCTCCGTCGAGCATGAGATGAAGGCGAGGCGGGAGAAGCACAGGGAGCTTAAGTCAGAGTACGAAAAGATTACTGGGGAGTTGGATGCCCTCAACGCAAGCTTCGAG
>JAPKXP010000065.1 GCA_026394745.1 Candidatus Altarchaeota archaeon | reverse complement strand
AGTCTATGTCTTTTGGAATCTGCTGGCTTGAGGTTCTCGGGTAGCTGATGTATGCGCTGGTGTACAGGTCTTGCGCCACTTCCAGCGTTCTCCGGGGGTCTATGCCGAGGTGCTTGTAGACCTCAGTCTGCAGGGTCGTCAGGTCGAAGGGGAATGGCGGCTCCTGCTTGAACTCCTTTTTTATGACTTCGCTCACGACAGCAGTCCTTCCGCACTTATCTTTTATCTTCTTGGCCTCGGCTTCGTCGAGTATCTTTTCTTTGGAGTGGAGCGACGTGAACTCCTTGTCTTTATAGTTCAGCATCTCGACCTGCCAGTACGGTTCCGGCTTGAACAGTTTTATGCTGTGTTCCCTTGCCGCGAGAATCTTTAGTGTCGGGCCCTGCACCCTCCCTATGCTGAGCGTCACGTACTTCCTGGCTTTCCTTGCGGAGTTGCTTAAAGCCCTTGAAAGGTTTATGCCCCAGTACCAGTCTAACACATGCCTTGTTATGCCTGCCTCGGCCATGCCCTTGTTCGTGGGCTCGAGGTTTTCGAACGCTTTGATTATGGACTCTTTCGTCAGGGTGGAGTACTTCATCCTCTTGACGTTGCTACCGTATGGGTCGACGCTGCAGGCGTGCTTGACGCAGTTGAATCCTATCACTTCCCCTTCTATGTCGTAGTCGCACGCGTTGATGAAGGAGTCCGACTTTTCGGCCAGGTCCTGTATGCCTTCAAGGTACTTTCTTGTGAAGTCCGAAGACTTGCTGACGACGTAGGACGGAACCCATTCTATGTCGAATACCGGATAAATCCAGCCTTTCGAGTTCTTCTCCTTCAAGCCGAATATGTGGCCTACGGCAGGCGCGACGTAGATGTCTCCGACCTGGTAGTATGCGACCCCTCCGTGAGACTTCTTGACCGCATTGCCTATGGAGCCTGCAATCCTCTCGGCCACGTTAGGCTTTTCGGTGATTATCAGCGTTGTCATTCTCGATTGAATTCTTTAATATGCTCGACCGCAAATAAATAAGAAAGTACTATCTATTTAAGGTAAAATCAGATGAAAGTAGATTTAAGCCTAGCGTTGAAGGACGTTCCGGGAATGCTCGTGAAGGCATTGCAGCCTATCTCGGACCACGGCGGAAACATACTTAGCGTGCTCCATTCGCGCGGCGGAGGGCGAGTTGAAGTCAACATAGTCTTCAAGGTCAGGGATGAGAGCATGCTTGAGGAAATCCTCAAGGGCTTGGGCAAGGAGAAGATTCCGGTCGTCAGCGCGGAGGTTGAGGGCAGGCGCTACTATAAGAAGCAAAGCCTTTCGTTCATACTCATAGGCCACGTCATAGACAAGGACATCCAGGATACGATAGACCAGGTGAACGAGATAGGGAACGTTTCCGATGTCGACGTTCGGATGCCTGACCCAGAGGAGAAGTCTTCCGTTCTTTTGAGCGTCGACGTGGATGAGAAGAAGATGGCGTCGCTCCTGCGGAGGGTCGACGAGGTGCTAAGACAATCCTGGAGAAGGGCGCCGAGGTTAGGAAGAGCGGCGTCTCCATCAAGGTTGTGGCGGTCTGCGAGGCGAAGGGCTCTGCTGTAGACGAGAGGGGGATTGACCTTGCGAAGCTTCTTGAGTCTCCTAACTGGTCTTCTAGGAAGACTATTGACGTGATACGGAGTGTTCCAGCAGACATTGTGGTCGAGGTCACGCCAGGCAGCATAAGGGATGGGGAGCCTGGCTTAAGCCACATCAAGGCTGCTCTAGAGTCCGGGAAGAATGTCGTCACGTCCAACAAGGCACCGCTTGTCGTGGCGTTCAGTGAGCTTTCAGAGCTTGCGAAAAAGAGGGGTGTGAAGCTGAAGTTTGAGGCGACCGTCGGCGGTGCGATACCGTTAATCAACTTGTACGAGAACGACCTTGCGCCCAACAGCATCGAGTCGATTCTCGGCGTTCTTAACGGCACGACGAACTACATATTAACCAAGATGAGCCAGGAGGGGGTAGACTAC
>JAPKXP010000101.1 GCA_026394745.1 Candidatus Altarchaeota archaeon | reverse complement strand
GGCCCTTCGGGTGCGGCCGCATCTCGGTCGGCGGCCTGGGTACTACGTTGCTAGCCCTCTCGAAAACCGTCTTCCTTCCTTCAGGGTCTACAAAAGTAATCTTCAGGTGGGGGTTTGCAAGAGCGGTCCTCCTGACGTACTCGAACGGACCGTACTCCCCTAGGTTGAACGTGACTCCCTTAAGCTCGCCCTCAATCTCCGTGCCCCGCCACCGGTCCTTTATCACGTTAGTCTCGATGACATCAGCCTTGTTCTTGAGGATGTCCACCATCAGCTTTATCTCGTGAATGTTGCCGTCGCCTGTGCTCGTGGTGATTCGCATCGGCTTTCCAGTAGTCATCTGAGAGAACAACGTAACGCCCGTGACGCCGATACCCTGCTGGCCCCGAAGCTGGATGTTCCTGTGGAACTTGGTTCCTGCAAGCATCTTCCCGAACACGTTGCCTATGTGCTGCTCGGGGATGCCGGGGCCGTTGTCTGATTCGGTGAACTGGTAGTGGTCCTGACCAAGCTGCCTTATTTTGACAGTTATTTCAGGGAGCAGCCCAGCTTCCTCGCACGCGTCCAGAGAATTGGTTACGAGCTCGTGTATTACGGTCGTGAGAGAGCGGACCTTCCCGGAATAACCCAGATGAGCCTTGTTCTTCCTGAAGAATTCCGTGACGCTGACCTCCTTAAACTCCTTGAACAGGTCATCAGCGCTCCTCTCCTTCACTTCGCCTTCCTTGCCGGCAGAAACCTTCTCCTCAGCCATCTTTTAGCCTAAAAACTATGTTGTAAAATATTTGAATTGGTGGATAAATACTGCAGGCGTAACCTGCGTATGTATACAAAAGCCGTTGCGGCTTTTGATATAAAAACGGATAATGCAATGCTGTTTTACCTCTTTCGCTTACGCTCCAGGAACTTGTATACGCTGCTGTGGCCTGCTCCGGAAAGCAGCATCAAAACCGCCTTCTTTGCGACCTCGACCGACTCGAAGGAACCTAGTATTCCGACCGTCTTCCCGTAGACAGAAAGCAGCGCGCCGGACTTCGTCTCTATGAACTTCCTAGTCCGCCCCTTCTCGCCGATGACCCTGCCGCGCTTGGTATCAAGCGACTTGTCGGTAGTGGTGTAGTCGTCAAGCTCTATCAAAACGAGGGTATAATCGTCGTTCAAAAGCAGGAGCGCCTTCTCCGGGTTAAAGCCCCGCCCTACCGCATGAACAACGTCTTTTGCCACCCACTCGTGGATCGCGTCGCCTTCAACGGAAACCTCGTTGCCCTCAATCTTGAGCTTGCACTCGGTCTTAGACTCCAGCGTCTTCTTGGTCTTGCCCTCAGTCCCGATAATGACCTTCACGCGCTCCTCGGGAATTCTGACGTACTGCATAGAAATAAGATAAGAACGCGCAAGGTAAAAAAGCGCATGTTTAATAGAAAACGGTGAATAGATTACGTGATGAAGGAGGCTTTGCTGTACGAGAAGACCGGGCGGAACGTGAAGTGCGCGATGTGCGCTCACAGGTGCGTGATTTCCGAGGGAACGAGGGGGGTATGCGGCGTCCGCGAGAATAACGGCGGAGTCCTGTACTCGCTCGTATACGGAAGGCCCTGCGCAGTACACATCGACCCGATAGAGAAGAAGCCGCTCTTCCACTTCCTGCCGGGCACCAAGATCTACTCGATTTCCACGGTAGGCTGCAACTTCCGGTGCATGCACTGCCAGAACTGGGACATCAGCCAAAAAAGCAAGGGCGGAGCGCCAATAGAGGGCTTCGAGATGACGCCAGAAGAAGTCGTGTCAAGCGCGATAGACGACAATTGCAAGAGCATCGCGTACACGTACACCGAGCCGACCGTGTTCATGGAGTACGCGCTCGACACCTCAAAAATCGCGGTAGACAAGGGACTTCGGAACGTGTTCGTCTCCAACGGCTTCATGACGCCGGAAAGCGTCGGGCTAATCGCGCCTTACCTGCATGCGGACAACATAGACTTGAAGAGCTTCAGCGACAAATTCTACCGCGAGGTCTGCGGGGGACGCCTTGAGCCGGTCTTGGATACGCTGAAGGACATGGTCAGGAGGAAGATTTGGATTGAGGTGACGACGCTGATAATACCCACGCTCAACGACTCGAAGGAGGAACTCAAGCAAATCGCAGAGTACATCAAAAAAGAGCTGGGAGACCATGTGCCATGGCACGTCTCAAGGTTCCACCCGGACTATAAGCTTTCGAACCTTCCTCCGACAGACCTGAAGAAGATTAATGAAGCGTACCGCATAGGCAAGGACGCGGGGCTGAAATACGTGTACGCAGGAAATGCGCCGCACGAGGACAGCGAGAACACGCGATGCTGGAAGTGCAGTGAAAAAATCATCGAAAGGAGCGGATTCAGAGTAAGTAGGAATATCGTAAAGGACGGCAAATGCCCTAAATGCGGCGCATTGATTGAGGGAGTGTGGAGCTAGAGATGGAAAAACTGCTGAATGAAGTCTTGAACGAGATAACGCCCACGAAGGAGGAGGGGAAAAAGGATTTGAAGGTAGTGAAGGAAGTCACGACCCTGCTGAAGCAGTATAAGGTAAACCCGATACTCGTCGGCTCCATCGAGAAAGGCACCGACCTCCATGGAAACAAGGACATAGACATCTTCATACAGTTCAAGCAGAACGTACCCCGCGAGGAGATGGAAAGGAAGGCTCTTGAAATAGGAAAAAGCGTCTTCAAGAAGCTGAAGGGCACGTACGAGATAGACTACGCGGAACACCCTTACGTCAAAGGCAAGTACGGAAGCTACGTCATAGAAATCGTGCCATGCTACACCGGAAAGACCATAATGAGTTCGGTAGACCGCACGCCCTTCCACACAAAGTACGTGAAAAAGAAGATACGCGGGAACCCGAAGCTCGGTGGCGAGATAAGGCTACTCAAGAAGTTCATGAAGGCGCAGAACGTCTACGGAGCCGAAGCAAAGACTGAAGGATTCTCAGGATACCTGACTGAATTACTCGCGATAAAATACGGCTCATTCCTTGAAGTCCTGAAGGCCGCGACGAAATGGAGCATGCCTGAAGTGATAGACGCCGAATGCCTCTGGGACGACCCGGCCTCGCTCAAACACTACTTCACGCAGGCAAGCCTGATAGTCATCGACCCAGTCGACAAAAACAGGAACGTCGCCGCCGCCGTCTGCAAGGAAAAGCTTGCAGAGTTCGTCGTCGCGGCAGACAAATTCCTGAAGAGCCCTGCGAAAGAATTCTTCTTCCCGAAGGAGATTAAAGTAAAAAGCATGAAGGAACTGAAGGAAGCCATCACCTCCAGAGAGACTAAACTCATCGCGGTAGTACTGAAACACAAAAAACTAAACGAAAACACCCTCTACGGCCAACTAAAGAAAACACTCAACTCCCTGAAAGAAGACATCGAGAGAAAAGAATTCAAAGTATTCAAGGCAAGCTACTGGACGAACGAGAAGGACACCTCGATACTGCTCTACGAGATGGAGGTATGGGACCTCCCCGAAATAAAACAACACAAAGGACCGCCAATAGACGTCGACCCGATAAACCAGGAAAAATTCACCGAAAAATACAAGAAAGACAAACCCTACATCAAAGACGGAAGATGGGTCGTCGAAACCAAAAGACAAGACACCGACGCCACCAAACTAATCAAAAACCTGACAAACAAAAGAGACGGCTACGGCAAAAACCTCCGGCAAGCGGAAAAAACAACAATACTCGAAGGCAAAGAAACACTCAAAATAAACGAACAAGACTGGCTACGACACCTAACAAAAAACACAACAAAATAATTAGCCACTTCAACAGCTATAACACGTCCGGCTCCATTATCCGTATTATTTATTGTTGTTTTGTTTATACCGTAACATGGCTGTTAAGACTGCTGTAAAGCCGGACCTTGATGCAGTAAGGCGCGAGTTCATGGCAGGCACTTTAGGCAGTGCCACCGAAACCGCGAGTCTAAAGGATTTTGACGGTAAAAGAGCAGCAGCTTACATGACCCAGAGGGGTCTTGAACTCTTCAGCAGGGGAGAGTACGGCAACGCATTGATTTACTTCAGCGGCGCGGTTTTGAACAAGCCTGATGACGACGGCATGTGGCTTAACCACGCTTCATGCCTTTACAAACTCGGAAGGATTGAGGATTCGACGACTTCAGTCGAGAAGGCCATTGAACTGAACCCCAGCAATCCCATGAGCCTGAACCTCCGGGGGATTCTCCATTCACGCTCCGGAGACGTTCAGAAGGCTTTCGGGTGCTACTTGAGTGCGCACCAGCTTCAACCCAGGGACCAGGTCATAAAGACAAACCTGGATGACGCCGCAAGGAAGCTTGGCTTCTCCCAGCATGACGTGAACGCCCTCAAGTCGGCGGCCACGCTACCTCCCATAAGCGCTTTGCTCAGGCAGGACGGCTTAGCGCATGCGGGCGCTGTCGATTCACGCAGGGACGGGAACCCGCACATAAACAGAAAGCAGTTGCGCGAGATAGGGAATATCTGGCGGACTCTGGCAACCTCGAAACCCTCCCGCGACCTTGACGACAACCTTAGAGCGCAGCATGTTTTAGGAATGGTTGAAGGCATCCACGCAATCCAGGCGACGATACAATCCTTCATAGACTTCCTCGGAGACAACAACGAGATTGAACGCCTACTACTGCTTTCCTCCAAGAGCGAGCGTGAACTTAGAAGCGACGCAGGCCTGCTGGTGTCCGGGCTTGTGAACAAATCCCCCAGCGGTAAGATGAACCTCAACGTCAAGAACGTCAGGATGCACTATCTGGGCGCATTCTACTCCAGAGAGCTCCTGGTAATGCACGGCGACACAGGGGATTTGACGGGTTTCATGATGAAGAGGGGGAAGATTATAACAGAAGGCGACGCCGGAGATTACACAGGAGAAGGCATGGCAGACGGCGAAATACTGGTGGAAGGCGATGCCGGAAAATCCACCGGCGGCAACGTACACCACGGGAAGGACACGAGAAACGTCAAAGTTAAAGGCAACGTGGCTTCATGGGGCGTCAACATCCCGGAACTATGCCAATGGGTGGAAGAAAACCTGACAAACCCCAAGAATTAACAGTTATTCTTTGTTATTGTTGTATAATCCATGTATGTGTTGTTTGTGTTTAAGTTGGTGTAGTTTATAGATAAGCTGACGTTGAGTATGTTAGCTTCTTTTAGGACGCAATTTTTAGCTTGTATCCTAAAATTATGCCTATCCTCAGCAGTCAATATCTCTTGACTAAAGCATTCCCCAGTGTTTCTATAAGAAAAAAACCAGTATTTTATGGAATAATATTCACTTATTATATCAACTCTGTTGATTTGGATTGGATGGCCAACACCATTTGTAAACACAGCATCTAAATCCCCGTCAGGCATAACCTCAAAGGCAGCTAACTGAGGTACTATTTCCCCATGCTTAGAGGAATACGCAGACCCTGAACAACTAAATTGTCCCAGCTCCCAGAAAACATAAAGCATCCCTAGGGCTATTAAGATTCCAAGGATAATTCTGGTTTTTCCGCCTACTTTCATGGTTAACCATTGATTATGTGATTAAAATATTATCTTAGTCTGGTTTTTTGGTTGATGTACAGGTTATTTTATTCCGGAGTGTTTGTAGGGTGCAGTCGTTCGGTATCACCTTCCTCGGTTCGTTGTTTTTCCAGTCTGCGGTCAGACACTTGACGGCATCCATGAGAGAGTTTATTCTGATATTATTGCAGTATTGTAGTGCGCTACAACCCTGCTTGTCTACCAGCGTATTCTTGGGCAAAACTAAAACTAACAATCGTTCTTTGTTATTGTTATGTGGTCTACTTGAGTAGTATTTGACTCCAAGTTAACATAATCAATTTGTATGCTAACTTCGATAGGTACTGCCTTGGGCGGAATACATTTTCTAGCTTTTACGTTGAAATTTTCTCCATAGCTTACCGTTAAATCATCATAGTTTGTGCATTCTTGCATCCCATTGGAAGAGATCAAAAAATTTGTGGTTTCATATTTACTAATCAACTGGATTTTGTTGACGTGTATGAACTGTTTGACACTACTGGTAAAAACTAGGTCAATATCTCCCTCCGGTGAAACCTCGAATCCAGCTAGCTGAGGCACTATACTACCATGAACAGAGGAGTACATAGACCCGCAGTCTATATGAACTATTTGTGTGTAGAGGAGCGAATATACTAATATCACAACAACTAGGCCTATAAGGATGGATGTCTTGAAACCGGGGAAAAATGGTTTGAATTTCATGTTAAACCTATTGTTTTTGTTTTATTAAAGTGTCTTTTTAGTCTGGTTTTTGGGTTGCTGTGCACGTTATTTTGTTTCGGTTGGTCTGTATGGTGCAGTCGTTCGGTAGGACTTTTCTGGGTTCGTTGTTTTTCCAGTCTGCAGTCAGACACTTCAACGCATCC
>JAPKXP010000054.1 GCA_026394745.1 Candidatus Altarchaeota archaeon | reverse complement strand
CCGCCGAAGTCGACGTGTCCTGGAGTGTCTATCAGGTTGATGAGGTATTCGTGGCCCTTGAATTCGTGAACCATCGACACGTTGGCTGCGTTGATTGTGATGCCCCTCTGCTGCTCGTCCTCATGGAAGTCTAGCGCAAGCTGTCTTCCGGCAGTCTCTGTTGAAATCAGGCCGGCGTCGGCAAGCAGGCTGTCGCTCAAAGTAGTCTTGCCGTGGTCGATGTGCGCCACGATACCCATGTTCCTTATGAATTCCGGCTTCCCGACAAGCGTCCTTACTCTTTCAGCAACCTGTTCCTGGCGTCCCATCTTTACTTACCTCATCTAGCAGACTGAGCAATGCGTTCGGTCTCTTCCTTACGCTGTATGGCGTAGGATTTCGGGTCTGAGTTGGCCGCGTTGATTATCTCGTCGGCCAAGCAGTCCTCTATGCTCTTTTTAGTGTTGAAGGCGTTTGCGAAAGCGCCCAGTGAAATGTATTTCAAGGCGAAGTCTACTCTCCTCTGCGCTGAGACGTCGACTGCTTGGTGGTACCTTATTCCGCCGTATATTATCGTCGTAGTCTCTTCCTTAGGTCCTGAGTTCTCTATTGCGTTGACTAGGACCTGCAGTGGGTTCTTGTTAGTCCTCTTCTCTATGATTGTGAAAGCCTTCTCCACGATGCCGAGGGCGTGCTGTTTCTTTCCTGTGTTCCCGCCGCCCCTAATGAACCTTCCGGCAACCTTCTTCGTTCCCTGGCCGGAACGCATCATCTTGTTGACAAGCCGCTCGACGATGTTCATCTTAGACTTCTCGAACTGCTTGCTGGTGAACCTTCCTGACGTGTGCGGCAGGTAAACCGGAATCAAAGAAATGTACCTCTCAGCGTTTGGGTTAACCTTGACGTTGTAGTCCCACTTCCCGAACAACTTTACTTCAACCATTTTAATTAACTAAACTTTTTGAATCCAATTTGCAGCGCAACTTCCCTGAAGCATCGCCTGCATATGTTGAGTCCGTACTTGTGTATGAGGCCGCGGTTGTTGCCGCAGACCGTGCAGCTTAAATTCTTGTTGTCTGCCTTTACGTTCTTCTTGTTTCCTGTGTTATTCTTCAATTTCAACACCAAAGTTTTCCTTCATGAATGTGATGGCCTCTTCCTTAGTCACGTTGTGCTTTTTGGAGACCTTTGACTGTTTGTAGCTCCTCCTTTTCACTCGGTACCCTGGCTTCTCCATCGTAACGTTGAAGTTGAGGCCGTATATGCCGATGTCCGGGTCGTACTTTATGTCTTTTATGTCGATGTACTCCTGTACGCCGAAGGCGACGTTTCCTGATTCATCGAAGTTGTTTGTTCCGAGCTGGTTGTCCTTCGCATAGAGGCCGCGCTTCAGCATCTCGTCAGCGTCCTTGCCTCTCAAGGTGACCTTGCAGCCGATTGGCTCGCGCTTCCTTATGTTCCATCCTGGAATCTTGTGCTTGGACATCGTCCTAACCGGCGTCTTGCTGGTCAGCTTCTGCAGGAGCTTCTCAGCCCTGCCGAGCTCCTCTCCTGAACTGCCCACGCCTATGTTCAAGACGAGCTTGTCTATCCTCGGCTTCTGCATCGCATTCTTGTATTCCATCTTCAACCTTCAATCAATTCCTTGTGTTTTCCTACGGCGAAAACGTATTCCGTGAGCGTCTTTATGTCGCCGACCTTCGTTAGCGACTTCCTTGATTTTGTACCCTCTGTTATTTCGTCGATTGTTCCTGCGGCTCCGGTGTGCCGTCCGTTGACTATGACGACCGTGCAGCCTTTCGCGTACTCAATCGACTCCGTAATCTTCATTGACGGCAGCTCCAGAACGAGCGTGTCGCCGACCTTGAATTTCTTGTCGGAAAGCACGTTGCTTCCGTCGTGCAGGTTGTACTGTACCTTCCCTCCATTTACAACCTTCTTATCGACTATCCTGCAGAGCTTCTTCTTTGATTCAGACTCGTTGACTTTCTTTACTTTCAGCCCCTTAATGCTTTTCAGCACTACATAGTGGTCTTTTGTTTCTGGGATTTCTATTACGTCCATCAGGCCTACTCCGAATTTGTGGTCTCTTACCGGCCTCTTGTTAACAAGCACTTTTCCGTTGTGAATAATCCTCTTAGCTTCCTTTGCATTGTCTGCGTAGCCTAAGAAGTCCCTGATTATCCTAACGAGAGGTATTGAATCAACCTTCTTGTGCGGGCCCCTTGCCGTGCTAGTCCACTTGTTGCCTTTTTCAAGACCTATGGCGATGGTTTTAGTGTGCATTATTCAGCCTCCTTAGAGTTTCGGGTTAAAACCTCCCTCCTCCTCTTGTCTTCCTCGAAGAGTTCGGTTATCATAAGGTTCGATGGGTGCACCGGCCTTTCGACCTCGGTCCCGTCAGCCTTCTTTATCGTGACTCCTTGAACGTAAACTCTAAGGCTCTTCAAGTTTACTCCAGTGACCTGTCCTGACACGCCCCTGAAGCTACCTCTCAAGACCTTAATCATGTCGCCCTTCCTGACTTGAATGCAGTTTCTCCCGTATTTCTTCTTCAGCTCATCGCTCAACATGGAGTGCATCATACCCTGCCTGCTGTGCAGTGGCGCGCATGCAATCCACTTGTGCTGCTTCCTCTTCTTCTTTGAACTTGGTCTCTTCATGTTAAATCACGATGCTTGATATCGCACCTACCTTATTCCAGCGTTCAGTCGCCTCTTTCGCGACCGCACCCTTAATCTCAG
>JAPKXP010000019.1 GCA_026394745.1 Candidatus Altarchaeota archaeon | reverse complement strand
TTGGTTGTGGAAGGGGCCATTATGACTCTTAGTAATTACCCCGCAATCTTAATATTTAAATATTAAAGGTAGCAGTTGGGGTTTTTTATATACCTTCCGGCCTTATACTATACATCATGGCTGGTTACGATTATGAGAAGCTTTTGGACAGGGCTTGGGGCATGCTTCCTGACAAGTTGAAGAGTCATGAGAGGTTTGAGATTCCTCAGGCGGTGACGTTCGTCGAGGGGCAGACGACGATAATAAAGAATTTCAACGAGATAGCGAGCATGTTCAACATGCAGCCTTCACATTTGATGAAGTTTCTTTCTAAGGAGCTTGCGGCGCCGGGCAACATCGAGCCGAATAGGGTCATAATACAGCGTGTCTTGAGGAAGAGCGTCATTGACGCGAAGATTAAGGATTACGCCGAGGAGTTTGTTTTGTGCAGCCAGTGCAAGAGGCCTGACACCAAGTTCGACGAGATGAACAACCAAGGCATAATAAAGTGCGATGCTTGCGGGGGCTGGCGGCCGCTGCGTAGGATAAAGTAAGCTTACAATGGCTTTGCGCGAGAGGTCTGGCGGAGACGAGCTTAAGGGCATTAAGCTGAAGGAGATTACGATTGAGGGGAGTCGCTTTCTTGGGAACTCGGGGGAGGATTGACGATGTTTTGCGTTAAAGTGCATAGCGTCGACGGCGACGTTTTGGTTGCGGGATGCGACAAGGAGCTTCTCGGCACTGTGCTCAATGAAGGCGGCCTTGAGGTGAAAGTCAACGAAAGATTCTACGGAGGCGAAGTGGTCGACTCCGAAAGACTGCTTGCGCACGTCAGGGACGCGACGATAGTGAACATTATAGGGGACAGGATTGTCGACCTGGCGCTTAAGGAGGGTCTCGTGGGAGAAGACAGCGTGAGGACTGTAGGTGGCGTCAAGCACGCCCAGATGATAACCGTCGAGTAAGGATGAAGAACATAGAGCTTCCAAGGAAGGTCTTGGTCGGGGAAAATGCGTTATACGAGATAGACGAGGTCGTGGAGGAGCTTGGGCTGTCAGGGAAGCCGTTGATAATCTGCGACAACATCACCAGGAAGGTGGCTGGAGACGTGGTAGCAGCCGAACTTTCCGCCGAGGCCACCAGCATAAACGACTCCATCGAAAGCCATCTGGACGAGATGAAGAAGAAAGTATCGAAAGAGGGCATAGGATACGTCGTCGGCGTCGGAGGCGGGAGGATAATAGACGCAGGCAAGGTAATATCGTTCGAGACGAAGAGGCCTTTCATAAGCGTGCCTACGACCGCCTCCCACGACGGCATAGCTTCGCCGCAGGCTTCACTCAAAAGGGACAAACCCATCTCGCTTCAGGTACACTGCCCGATGGGCATAATAGCAGACACTAAAATAATCTCCCAGTCGCCGAAGAGGCTTCTTGCGGCAGGCTGCGGAGACGCGATATCCAACTACACTGCAGTACTCGACTGGAAGCTCGCTCAGAAAGAAAAGAGTGAGTACTACGGCGACTACGCTTCGGCGCTCAGCATGATGAGCGCCACGATAGTCATGGACCACTCCAAAAAGATTATGGGCAACATAAGCGTCCTAGTGGAGGCGCTGATAAGCAGCGGCGTCGCCATAGGCATAGCCGGAAGCTCAAGGCCCTGCTCCGGCTCGGAACACATGTTCTCGCACACGCTGGACATAATATGCGAGAAGCCTGCGTTGCACGGGGAACAGTGCGGATTGGGGACGATAATGATGGCTTACCTGCATGGAGCGGACTGGATTAGGGTTAAGGACTCGCTCAGGAACTGCAGCGCCCCGACGACTGCGAAGGAGGCCGGCATACCGGAGGAAAAGATT
>JAPKXP010000153.1 GCA_026394745.1 Candidatus Altarchaeota archaeon | reverse complement strand
GGCTGCACCGGCAAAGGAAACGACCAGTACCGGATGCACAACGTCATCAAGTACTTCGCGCCTGAGGTAGAGATACTCCAGCCGGTGCGCGACTTCGACATGACAAGACTCGAGGAGAACGTGCTGGTGAAGGAGTGGAACATCCCGGTCAACGAGCAGGTCACCGGCGGAGACGACAAGACCATGTGGTGCCGCTCCATAGCGTCCGGAGCAGTCGACTTGAACCAGCCGCTACCAGACGACATATGGATGTGGCTCGTACCCCCGGAGAAGGCTCCTGACAAGCCAGAGTTCGTCAACATAGAGTTCGAGCAGGGAATCCCGGTCGCGTTGAACGGCAAGAGGATGAAGCTTGGCGAACTCGTGATGAAGCTGAATATAATGGGCGGACGCAACGGAGTAGGCAAGATAGACATGTTCGAGGACGGCATAATGTGCATGAAAAGCCGCGAGATATACGAAGCTCCAGCAGCCCACATCATACTGAAGCTGCACAACGACCTGGAGCTTTGGTGCCTGACGAAGGACGAGATACAGTTCAAGAAGACAGTGGACGCAAAGTGGGCTTATATGGTGTACCACGGCGAATGGTTCCACCCGCTGAAGGAGGACCTTGACGCGTTCATAGCGAAGAGCCAGGAGTTCGTGAACGGCAAATACACCGTAAAGCTTTACAAGGGCAACATAGACATAGTGAAGCGCGAGTCTGACACCGGCCTCTTCAACCAGGAGATGCGGTCCATCAAGACCCGCGGTTTCGACCAGCGGTGGGCGATAGGATCCACGAAGGTCGCGACCCTGCAGTGGATGATTCTCGCCAAGGCGGGGAGGACAGAGCAGCCTAAGGTAGAGATAAAGAAGGAGCTGAAGAAGGCTGCGAAAGTGCCGGTCAGAAGGTGAGTTAGAGCCGGGATTGTGATGCGGGCGGTATTACCCGCATCTCACCTTTATTTTTACTTAATACAATAGTTAGTCAAGGTCAAAATGGCCAAGAAACTGTGGGGCGGACGGTTCGCGAAAGACCCGACCGCAGAGGTTGAGGAGTTCCTCCAGAGCATCGAAGTCGACAAGGAGATGATTCTAGAGGACATCTGGGGCAGCGAAGCCCACGCCATAATGCTCGCCAAGCAGGGAATCATAGAAGGCGAGGACCTGGAGAAGATACTCTACTGGCTGAACATAGTCCGCGAGAAGTACCTTAAAGGTGAGTTCACGCTCAGCAAGGAGAACGAGGACGTCCACATGAACGTGGAAAAGTACCTTATAGACGGAGCCGGCCCGGAGTACGGCGGGAAGCTGCACACGGCAAGAAGCCGGAACGACCAGGTGCTTGTGGACTCGCGCATGCACGTACGCCAGAAGATAATTGACGTGAAGAAGAAGCTTATCACGCTGCAGAAGGTGTTCCTGAAGATTGCGGAGGAGAACACCGAGACCGTTATTCCAGGCTATACGCACACTCAGGACGCGATGCCTGTGACCTTGGGCTTCTGGGCTACGGCTTACGTCAGCGCGTTCAACCGGGACATACGCCGGCTGGACAACGCCTACGAGATAGTGGACATGAACCCGCTAGGCGCCTGCGCGCTCGCGGGGACTTCGTTCAACATAGACCGCAAGCTGACCACGAAGCTTCTTGGCTTCGGTAAGGTTCACATTCACACGCTGGACGTCATAAGCTCGCGCGACTTCGTCGCCGAGACATTATGCGCCCTTGCGATACTTATGAGCAACCTTTCAAAGCTCGCTGAGGAGATGGTCTACTGGAGCACGTTCGAGTTCGGGATACTGGAGCTGGACGACTCGTTCACCGCAGGAAGTAGCATAATGCCGCAGAAGAAGAATCCGTGCGTTGCTGAGTTGACCCGGGGACGCACAGGGCGCGTCTACGGCGCATTGATGCAGCTGCTTACCATGATGAAGGGCATCCCGATGGGCTACAACCGCGACCTGCAGGAGGACAAGCCGCCTCTCTGGGCGTCGTTTGACGTGATTGAGAAGACGCTCGTCGTGACCGCCGGGATGATTGAAACGATGAAGGTCGACGAGGAGCGGCTTGAAGAGCTTGCGGGGGCAAACTTCACCACAGCTACCGAGCTTGCGAACCACCTAGTGCGCGAGCACGGCCTATCGTTCCGCCAGTGCCATCACATAGTCGGCGACCTCGTGGGCACGCTGCACCGGAACGGAAAGACGTTCATGGACTTCGACGTAGTCGACAAGGTGTTGTCAAAGCACGGCATCAAGGTGAAGTTCGACGAGATGCGCAATATCTTCGACCCGAAGAAGAATATACACACCTACCGGAGCCTGGGCAGCACCTCACCTAAGGAAGTCCGGCGCATGATAAAGGACTTCAAGAAGGATGTTAAAGCGAGCGAACTTGCCATACGCAAGCAGGAGGCGAGGATAAAGACTGCCGGAGAGCTCACTCAGAGGATAGTGAAGGAGGTCCTTTCAGGGAAGGACATAAAAGGCATAAGGGTTTGAATTTGGATAATACATTAGTTTACGTAGCATTGGGGGTTGGAGCGGGGATACTTAGCGCGATGTTCGGGGTCGGCGGCGGCCTGATAATAGTGCCGGGGCTCGTCGCGTTGGGCCTTGCCATGCAGAGCGCCGTCGGGACCTCGCTTGCGATAATAATCCCCACTGCCCTTTCAGGCGTTTACACTCACTACAAGTACGGCAACGTCGACTTCAGGGTGATGCTGGTCGTGGCATTGGGTGCGATTATCGGGGCTCAGATTGGAGCTGTGATTGCGGAGAGGATTTCGGCAGACCACCTGAAGAAGATGTTCGGCGTGCTGATAATACTTGTGGGGTTGAACATGATTTTAGGCAAGTAAAAAGTGGTGAACATGAAGAAGGTTGTTTTGGCTTATTCGGG
>JAPKXP010000037.1 GCA_026394745.1 Candidatus Altarchaeota archaeon | reverse complement strand
GTTTGAAGTCGAAGGTGTCCGCGAAGCCCTTCCCTTCGGACGCATAGAGCTTCTCTGTGTATTGGCCGGACGTTATGGTGTACGTCTTCCCAGCAGTGTAGTCTTCAGTCTTCGGCTTCACCGTGATTGTCGCGTCGACGTCCTCCGGCAGGGGCGCCAAATAAATCTTTCCTTCAAGGGATTCGGTCGTGTACTCCCCGTCAGCCCGCGAAGGGTTGATGTAGTGCACTTTGACGGTGTAGAACCTGACTTTGTCGTCTGTAACCTTGATGAACGCGTCAGGTATGAGCCCTGCCTTGCTTCTTGCCGGCCTCCCGTAGTTGGTTGCCTTTCCTATCGTCTCGCCAGCGTCGTACTTTATCTCGCTCACGTTCTTCTGCACGCCGTAGTCGACGTAGTATTCGGTTGCGTCGAAGGCATTGTTGTTGTTCGCGTCCCTGAAGGGCTCGAACGTGTCGCGCTTTTTGTTGCCTGTCTGGTTGTCCGCAAATATTCCGTGCATTACCATTATTTTGTCGATGTCGGCGGCCTTGGAGGGGAAGGCCTGCTTGAACGCCTTGTAGTACTCATAAAAGTCTTTCCTCTTGACTTTAAGTACCGGCCACATCTCCTGTAGTGAGAGTGTCACGGAGTCTCCTGCCTCGTTCTCCTTGTCGTGCAAATCCCAGAGCGCGCCAGCTATCGCAGTCTCCTCGTCGCGGCCCCGGTGGCCCCATGTCTTGTAGTTGTCCTCATAGTCTCCGAGAGCAGCGTACTTTGACGGCGGCTTCGGCACGTCGGGGTCGTCCGTGTATTCGCTCATCGTCATGGCCATGAACTCCGCGAACCCTTCGACATACGAGTCTCCGGTTGAGGGGTTGAGGAAGCCGTCGTGGTTTTTGTCTCCAGGCATGCTCTTACCTTCCGGCCACGCGCCGTACTCAGAGTACATTATGTGGTGCGAGAACTCATGGTATTCCCTGTTCTTCGGCCTGTCCGTGTCTTCATAGGTGTCGTCGAAGTCCGCGATTATTATGTCGGAGTTTCCTGGGGTATAGCGGGTCTTGCCCATTGACGGGTCCCCGACCCAGACGTCCACAGGCAGCTTGTAGTCCACTTTGGCGTCTAGTATCGTGAGCGAGAAATCGACTGCGTCGGACATGTAGTAGTATATGCCAGCCAAATCGCTGGCGTACGATATCCAGTCTGCGGACTCCCACTCCACGTCACCGACATTTAGGGAATGCGTGTATCCGTTGGGGTTGATGTTGAAGTCCACGTCCTGGCGCAGGTCGCCATCGCTCTTCAGCTCAACCCCCTTTCTCACGAAGTAAGCATACCATTGGTTGGTGATTGGCGACTTGTGGTTTACGTCAAAGTAGTTTTTCCCATCGCGCACGTAGCTTAGAGTTACCATGACCCAAATCTTCGGCGGCTTCTCGGCGTTAGGCTCGATGCCCTTAACTTTCTTGAACTCGTAGTTCCCTGCCTCGTCAGCTACGGTATTGTACTTTTTGCCTCCAGCAGACAAGTCCACCTTGGCGTAAGGCAGCGGGTGGTTGTGGCCGTCCGTAAGCCTCCCTGAAATCGCCACTTCGGCAGGCTCCTCTGGCACCGTGACATTTCTCTTCGGGTAATAGCACACTATCGGCGTAAGCGGCTTGGGGGAGCCGCCTTCAAGAGTGTAGCTTGACATGAACGACTTGACATCGGCCCTAACCTTCTCAATCTCCGACTTCAAGGCTGCAGGCACGATGCACGCCTCCCTTGAGGCGGTAACTCTCATGATTCCGCTTCCAGGCGGGTTCATTTCAGCGTAATACTCTATTGAAAAGCTCATCGACCTCGGGTTTTCGCACTGGCTTCTGCAGGAGGCGTCGTCTCCGCTAAGGAATTCGACAGCGCTTCCGGACGTCATGCCTCCGGGCGCGGAACCTTCAGAGACTTTAAAACCATCCCTCTTCTTAGACTCCTTCAGGCTCGCAAGGTCCTTCATTGACTGCCATCCGGAGTACTTTCCAACGGCGATGTTGTAGTACACCGGGCAGGGCACTGTCCACGGTTTCTGCCCTGGAAGGTTGTAGGTGGCTTTATTGTCGTTGTTGGCGAAGGAGTAGGCTTGGTACGTTATCCTCTCGTTTTCTGGCGCCGGGGTGAAGGATACTCCGCCAGGCGGCGTAGCCTTCGCCTTCATCGAGTAAGTCATGTACTGCGTCCTTACCGCGCCGACCTCCTTGTAGCAGACTTTGCAGGACGCCTTCCCGCCGCAGACGATGGGATTGCTCTCGTCGCCGCAGCTCCACCTGTACCACGGGGAGCTTTGAACGCCGTTGCCTTTCGAATACGCCTCGTATTCCGCGCCTTCCGGGTAAGGCTTAACAGTGAAGAAGCTGAACATCACGTCCACCGGGTCTCCAAATTCATCAAGGTTGCGGATGCCAATCTCAACTGAAGACTCGCCTGAATAAGGCACCACGGAGCGCAAGTATCCTGAGCCGATATCCTTCACGGCGCCGCTCGTAGTGTAAGCGGTGTAGGAGGCGCTACTGAACATTATAACCTTCGCGTCCCGCTTCACAGCCGGGTCGTTCACGTAAATCTTAATCTTTGCGGTGTCGAGCAGGCCCACGGAATCCGGCATGTCGATGTAAAGAGGGTCAGCGCTGGACTTGGCCAGAGCAAAATCGTCGCTATAGTAGCTGCATTTATCCACTGCAGGAGTTCCGCAAACAGGCAAAGCAAAGAATAAAACAACCGCAAAAACAGCCAGCCAACGCATAAATAACAATACCCCACAACATTTAAAAATCAAAAATAAGGAAAACAGACGCTGAAATAGACGGACTCGTATACAAAATATACGGAATAAACGAAGAAAAAAAGATTATCGAAGAAAGCCTGAAGTGGTTAATCCCGCTTTATCGTTGTCGAGTCTCCTGCCTCGCTTTTCTCAATCAGCTTGCGGATTGAGCTGTCATACTCTAACTGTTTGTACAGCAGGATCTCAACCGAGGAGAAACATCCGATGTAAAAAAGCATGCCTAGAATCTGGAGAACTACTCCCTTCTCATTTAGGATATTCATTAGGTCTGCAAGCGCGCCCATATAGAAATAAGCAAACCCCATATTAACGATTAAAAGAACGTGATGTTTTAAGGCCTTCTTAAAAATACTATCAAAAATCCCCCCTCCAACACCCACATTTGTAACCGGTTTATCCCCCATTTTCCGTCTATACTATAAAAGATATAAGCTATTGATTTAAATAATCCCCCCAGTCCAAATCCCAATCGGGGCGAATCGCCTATTTATTTATCGCAGACTCTCATAATACCTTCTTCATTTGGCACTTAAAATAGCCTAATTTTCTATCCTCCTTTTGCCTAAAGATATACCTACTGTTTGTTCCATATCCTGGTGTTTAGGTTGAGGTCTTCGACTATGCCTGCGGTCAGCTGCAGGACGGCGTGGAACTGTCGTATCTGCTCGAAGTCGACTATGGAGTGGAAAAGGCTTGGCTCGAACTGATCCTTTTTGTATGGTATGGCGACCATGAGTTTGTCGTCGACGAAGGAAAGGAATATGTTCTTCCCCGTCTTTTTCCTGAATTCGGTGATCCGCTGCATCAGAGACGTGGACAGGACGTATCTGGCCTCCACTTGATCCTGGCCGTAGACCACAAAATCTTTCTCAAATTCAGGGTCTTCCATCTTCACCAGGGGCGGGCGCGTTATGTTCTTCGACTGGATGAATCCTCCGATCATCTTCCCGAACATCTTCTCGGCGCTGTCT
>JAPKXP010000176.1 GCA_026394745.1 Candidatus Altarchaeota archaeon | reverse complement strand
TCATAGGATAGGTTTTTAATGACGTTGCTTATGCCGCTTACTGAAACACCTGCTTCCGCAAGCAGTTCTGCTTCGGCGAGAATATGCGCGCCTAAGGCGTTCAATACCTTACCTCCCATCCTTGTCTCCATTACCTCATGCTCTCCCTTCAAATAGCAGATGTTCGAACCCACATTTTTAGTTAGAGAGTGCACCGTTGCTGCCACAACCTTTCTGAAATTCTCCTCGGATATGTTTGGCGTCCGTGTTCTACTCTCATTACTCCACGCTTGATTCAACCTACCCTCTAGATAACCCTTCAGCTCCATCTTATCCCTACTTAGAACACCCCCCTTCTTCATACTCCTCAGGTTTTCCATCAGGCAGTCTACCGCACTTTGCACATCCGCATACTCTTTTACTTCACCAACACTGTAAGGCCTGCCATGAATTCTCTCCAGATGAGTCCCCAACTCGCCCACATTCTTAAGTTCAGCCAACAGTATCTGCTTCTCTTCAGGTGGTAGTTGAGTTGCCCTCTCCGCAAACCTATGTCTCCTCTCACTAGAAGAACTCATCATAAAGAATAACGCGTTATAAAAAGATATGTACGATAGAACGAGTAATCCATGCAATCAACCTTTCACAACGCCAAATGGAACCACCCTCGCAACAATCTTTCCCAGCCCAGCTAATTCAATGCTCTTCACTACTTCGTCAATGTCCTTGTAGGCTTCAGGCGCCTCCTCAGCCAGGACTTTCAGCGAGGCTGCTCTTATGACTTCGCCCTTAGACTCAAGCTTCCTCTGGACGTCTTCGCCGCGCTGGTCGTGCATCGCCTTAGTCCTGGACATGACTCTTCCTGCTCCGTGGCATACTGAGCCGAACGACTCCTTCATTGCGGTGTCGGTCCCGACTAGAACGTATGATGCGGTGCCCATGTCCCCTGGCACGAGAACCGGCTGGCCGAAGCTCCGGTATTCCTCTGGAATCTCTTTCCTTCCTGCGGCGAAGGCCCTTGTCGCGCCCTTCCTGTGCACGCACACTTCACCTACGCCCTCGTGCTCCTCAAACTTTGCTATGTTATGGCAGACGTCGTAGACCATATTCATCTCCACTCCAGGGAAAAACTCCTTGAAAGTCTCCCTCACCCAGTGCGTTATGAATTGCCTGTTCGCGAAAGCGTAATTTACCGCGCAGTACATGGCCTTGATGTAGTCGTCAGCCTCCTTGCTCTTTAGCGGCGCGCACGCGAGCTCGTTGTCAGGCAGGTTTATCCCGTACTTTCTTGCGGCGTTTAGCATGATTTGGATGTATTCGTCGGCAATCTGGTAACCCAGCCCGCGCGAACCGCAGTGCACCATCACGGTAATCTGGCCCTTGCTGGTTATCCCGAACTTCCTGGCGGTCTCCTCGTCGTATATCTCATCCACGCTCTGAACTTCAAGGAAGTGGTTTCCTGAGCCGAGCGTGCCAAGCTGCGGCCTGCCCCTGCTCTTGGCTTTAGCGCTAATCCTCGAAGGGTCCGCCCCCTTTATGCAGCCATCTTCCTCCATGTGCCTCAAGTCTTCTTTCACGCCGAAGCCCTTGCCGACAGCCCACTTCGCGCCGTCAACGCATACTTCCTCAAGCTCCTTCTCGCTGTACCTAAGTTTGCTCTCGCTTCCTAGTCCTGAAGGCACGTTGTCGAACAGCCGCTCCGTAAGCTTCCTAAGCTTTGGTTTTACGTCGTCGATGGTAAGGTTAGACGAAAGCAGGCGTACCCCGCAGTTTATGTCGTACCCCACGCCGCCCGGACTTATAACGCCCTCTTCCATGTTGAAGGCTGCGACGCCGCCGATTGGAAAGCCGTAGCCGTAGTGTCCGTCAGGCATCACCAATGCTGCGTTAACTATCCCAGGAAGCTTGGCGACGTTGCCTATCTGCCTGAAGACACCCTCTTCCATGCCGGAAAAAAGCTTCTCCGTGGCGATAATCCTTGCGGGCACTCTCATGCCCTGCTCCCGAAACTCCCACACGCCCTTGCGAATCTGTTTTGCGTCCACTCTACATTAGAAATATTGTAGCGAAGCGTATTTAACTCTCCCTAAAGGGATTAGCGCTCGAATGCAGCTTAAAGCATCTTCTCTAGCCTAGCCACCTTTTTTCGGCTTCTTGAAAGCTTCGCGTTAGCGGTCTCGACGAGAAACTTCACGTATTCCTCAGGCACAAGCATCCTGCCTTGAACCATGACCGGAGCGTCGATTCTCTCAGTGTCCATGATTTCAATCACGATTCTGGACTCCTTGACCGACTGTATCCCGGAGTGCTTGAAACCAGCCTCCCTCACAGTCTTTATGAAGTCGTCCGCAGCACCTATAGTCCCGGCTGCAACGTGCAGTATGGGGGGCTCGTACATGAACCAGACGACTCCCTTGTCAGCCTTCAATTCGCCCAACACCTCCTCGGGCGTGACCGTTCTATGCCACTTGCCCAGGAACCTGTTGAATCCCTTCCCCCCGAGGTCGTGGAGCAGTGAAATCCTGCCTGCGCAGCTGGACGTCGTGTAATAATCCTCAAGGGCGTTGATTTTTTCCAGAAGCGGAATCAAGTCCTCGTCAACGTCACCCACCCGTATCGAAGCCTTCAGCCCGTTGACTGCCGTGTCCTTCTGCTGTTTGAATCTCCTCATACCATATATATTTCAACCCAACAATATTTAGATAAAATGGCCGAAGGCAAGGGGGAAGAGCAGGAACGCAAGATAATCCGCGTCCTCGCGATAATAGCGGTAATCTCGGTTGCTGCGTTGGCTGTAGGATACTTCATGAACCAGCCGAAGGTCGAAAAATACTCCGTATCGGGCGTGCCGGTGGAGTCTGAACTCACGCTCGCGGAATTCCAGAGGATGTACTACATCTCGCTCTACAACACCACCCAAAGCAAGGCAGAGCTCACCTGCAAGTTCGAGCTTTCCGCCATCTCATCCGGCGACCCGAGAGGCTACAGGATAAAGATCGAGGAAGGGGAGACCGGCATACAACTTGGCCGCACTAGCGCGGTGATACGAGGAAGAAGCGACAACGAACTCCTCAAGGCATGCCACGTATTCGCCTGCATGAGAGACAACCTGACGTGCCCGCAGGACTTCGCGGCACTCCTGTGGAAGGTGGAGGGCGCGGACTCCGTTGGAATAGTCCTCGACAGCAGCGCAGGCGAGGAGGCCGGCAGAACATACGCTGAATTAATGGGCGTACTTGGCTACATGCAAGCCAAGCACGTCGACAAGAACATGGACGGCATCTTCAGCCAGGACGAGATAAACAACAACACGTTCTTCATCTACCCGTTCCTTAAGGTCAACGACACATGCTTCATGCAGCCGGTACACAGCCTAGTGCAGAACCTGAGCGGCAGCAATGCGACGTACAGCTGCGACCTTCCGGACGCAATCTACCTACTGCCTTCAGAGGAAGAGAACAGGCTTGCCGTAGAAGGCTCGAAGATAATACTTTCCGGAGACGGCAGGAGAATACACACCGCAGGAGTAATACTCCGCGACTCACTGGACCCAGAGTGGATTCTCCGGGTCTACAATCTACAGTAAAGCAGAATGGGAGTAAACCTAAAGGACATAATACAGCACAGGGAGCTTTCCTTCAGCGAGCTGAAGGGCAAGACCATCGCAGTAGACGCCCTAAACACGCTATACCAGTTCCTAGCCTCCATAAGGCAGCCTGACGGCACGCCCTTGATGGACAAGAAAGGCAACGTCACATCCCACCTGTCAGGCATCGTATACAGGACATCCAACCTGCTGAAGCTCGGCATAAAGCCGGTCTACGTCTTCGACGGAGAGCCGCCTGAACTGAAAAAGAAGGAGCTTCGCAAGCGCAGTGACGCGAAGAAGGAGGCTCAGGCGGAATGGACTAAGGCGAAGGCGGAAGGCAGGCTGGACGACGCCTTAAAGTACGCAAAAAGGACTTCGCGACTCACCCGGGAAATGATAGAGGACGCGAAAAAAGTCGTCGAGTACATGGGCATTCCTATCATCCAGGCCCCTTCGGAAGGGGAAGCCCAGTGCGCCCTGCTCTGCAACCGCGGCGACGCGTGGGCCGTAGGCAGCCAGGACTACGACGCCCTATTGTTCGGCGCTCCTAGGCTCGTCAAAGGCCTTACGATGAGCGGGAAGATAGAACTAAACATCGTCGACCTAAGCGAAGTCCTAGCGCAGCTTAACATCACCAGGGAACAGCTCATAGACGTGGCGATACTCGTCGGCACAGACTTCGACGAAGGAGTCCACGGAATCGGGCCTAAAAAAGCGTTGAAGGCAGTGCAGGAGAACAAGCTATCTGAAATACAAGTGGACTTCGACATGGACGAAGTCAGAAGGCTATTCCTCAACCACCCTGTCAGGGAAGACTACTCGATAAACTGGGGGAAGGCAAACGTGGACGGCCTAATCGACATACTGTGCAAGCAACACGACTTCTCAGAGGAAAGAGTGAAACGAGCCGTAAACGAAATAGAGGAAGCAATGAAAAACATGACCCAGCAGACCATGTCCAAATGGTTTTAATCCAAGCTCCCTAAAGACAGGAAACAACACGAGACGGCAAGCTGTTGTCCGATGCTTTTTAGCTTAATATTCTCCTTTTTCGTATTTCTTTCTATGCCAGTCAACGACGGTAAGAAGCTTGTTGTCATCCCCGCTTACAACGAGGAAGGCCACCTTGGCGCGGTCCTGGAAGCCCTCAAGCCGCTCACTAAAAGAAGCGACTACGCGGTTGTTGTCGTAGACGACGGCTCAACAGACAATACCGCAGAGATTGCCAGAGGCATGGGCTACAAGGTCCTTTCCCACGAGAGGAACCTGGGGAAGACTCAGGGCGTTCTAACCGGCGTACGGTATGCGCGCGAGAACGGCTTCAAGTTCATGGCGATGATAGACGCTGACACGCTCAATCTAAGGCCGGAGATGGTGGAAGCGTTAATCGAACCCCTCAAGCAGGTGCGCGAGGACGGGAGGCCGGTGAAGCAGATGACCTTCGCCCACATATTCGAGGGCGGCGTAAAGTCGAGCGTGCTATTGGACGACTCGATGGAGAATCCCGCGCTCGCGCAGGCCTACGACATGAAGTACAGCGGCCAGCGGGCGTTCCGGGTGTCGGCGTTCGACCCCTACTTCAACAACAACAGGAAATGGGTCAGCTACCTGAAAGGCAGGTGGCCTGAGCCAGGATTAAACAAACTCTTCACGCCAGGACAGACATTATTCCTCCCGGACCTGACATTCGTCCAAAGACGGCAGTTCCACGGAGGAGACGAATCCGTATACGCGAGGTTTATCGGCGAGCAGGCGGACGCCGTCAACTACTCCGACAAACTCGACTACCTGAGGGCAGGCACCGCATCCAAAATACGCGGCCACCGCAAGGAACAGGCAGAGGAAGGAGGCAAGACTGCAACCCAACGGAAGATAGACGAAGCACGCAGGGAACTGGAGGACCGGGCTAGTGTATTCGAAAAACTACACCTACAACCGCCGGCGCAAGACGCCCAGAAAAAACACGAAGCACCCAAAAAGACGATGAGGAACTAAATCCGCCAAGACCGAGTCAAACAAGCCCTAAACAAAATATTTAAAACACCTTTAACGGTACGAAAGGAGAAGTAATACTGGGAGAAAAGGGGATAAACTAAACTTATTCAAATAGCACTAACTTACTAAGATAGGACACTAGAAGGTTACTCTAACTCTCCTCTTAGACTCCCTTCTAGCACCAAAACTTACAGTCCCGCTTCTAGTCTTAAACTTCACGGGCCTCTTAGTTTTTGTCTTCTTAGGTCTTGCAAGGAATGATGGCATATCTTAATACCTGTTACCCCCAAATTGATTTAGGTGGTTTTCCTGAGAATAAACCCTCCCCAAAATTCAAAGGGTTACTATCCTTTTTTGATTTTCTAGTACCTTTTTTCCTAACCGCTCTACCCTTTTGACCTTTACCTGTTGTTACAGTTTTTGTGGAACCTTTTACCTTCTGTTTCCTTAAGAAGGTTGCCCAACTATCCGTGCCCTGTTTTTTATTGCAGTTGTGGCACAAGCACACACTATTACGCAGAGTAGCCTTCCCGCCTTTTGAGGCTGCTGTTTTATGTCCAACTTCCATATAAAAAAAATCTAATTTCTTTTTACACTTTGGGTTCTCGCACCGTTCATTTGCTCTCTCAAATAAAAACCGTTTATCTCGAATACCAAGAGTCCTCTTATCCGATTTAGCGTCATAAGAACCCCAGACGTTCATAGGTTTTACGTTAATAGCAAAAGGGTTTCTGGACATGACAATCACCTAGTTATATATCCTTAATAAGGCTTTAAAACCCCCCTTCTGTTCTTTTAATTTAACGGTTGATTCTAGAAGGTGTTAATCGTCTGCGATAATCCAATCCCCTGGGTTGATTCCGACGCTTCCGACCTGTATTGGCACGTTAATCTCGCCGAAGCCCTTCGGCTCGCCGGCTGTCGGCGAAACGAGCCTGCTGTAAGCGGGAAACTTAAGCTTCCTGATGCTGTCAACGTCCCTGACCGCGCCGTCGACGACGATTCCCGCAATCTTCTTTTGTAATGCGCTTTCGGTGGCAAGCTCGCCCCAGACTGCAGGCCCGACTCCGCCCGTGGTAATCACGATGACGTCTCCGGGCTCCGCAGCGTCAATAGCCTGCACCGGCTTGCTCCAGTCGCCTGGATAACTCCTGACTGTAATCGCCTTGCCGACAATCTTCGCTCCCTGCAAAAGCGGATTAATCCCAACCAAATCGCCTGTCCTGTGCATCGCGTCGCTCACGTTCGCCGAGGAGACCCTCGCCAGCACTTTCCTCACGTCCACGCTACGCTTGTACAACTTAGTCTTAACAGCATTCATGGAGTCGACGGACTTTCTAATCGCCATCGCAGCCTTACGCGCGTCCTCGCTCTTTGTTATCGAACCGCCGACGACAAATATCGTAGGCCCTGCCTTAGCGACTTCCGCAATGTTCTCGGAGTTAAGCCCTCCCGCAGCAGCTACAGGGACGCCCACCGCCTTGACCACGCTCGCGACCTTCTTCGACAGGCTCCCGCCCCTCATCTGCTCGTCGATGCCCATGTGCACGATAATATAGTCTACGCCCAGCTTTTCGACCTCCCTGGCTCTGGCAGCGGCGTCCTTTACTCCAATCAAATCGCATGCAATCATAACGCCATAGTTCCTGCCGGCCTCCACACACTCCCTTACAGTGGAGTCGTCTGCAGCAGCGCACACGTCAACCACGTCCGCCCCGGCCTTCGCCGCAGCCTCGACCTCCATCCTGCCCGCGTCCATCACCTTCAGGTCTGCGACAATCGTCTTCCCCGGGAACTCAGCCTTAAGCTTCCTCACGACGTCAAGGCCCTCGCTCTTAATCAAAGGAGTCCCAGCCTCAATCCAGTCTACGCTAGAAGAAGCCTCGCGGGCTGCCTTAACAGCCCTGTCGTAGTCGACGTAATCCAGGGCAAGCTGTATGACTCGCTTCATGATAAACCATATCTTCGCATTGATAGTTTAAATAGAGAATAAGCTACTTCAATAGTCCAACAACGTCTTCAGTATTGTACCTTAGGATAATGTCTCTCGTCTGGCCTCTGCTGCCTTTCACTGCGACAGTGTCTATGAGCCTGCAGTGCTCCATCTTGCCTATCATCTCGTTGTACCTCTTGACGCCTGCACCGGTAACCTCCCTGAATTTCTCGTAGACCTTACCAGAGTTCTGCTCGTTCAACTCCACGATTACCGAAAGAAGCTTCCTCTCGTCCGCGTTCAGGGACTTTAAAGTATTCTCAAGGTTCAGCTTACTAGACTCCTTCGCGTAGGCTGCCTCAACGTGCTTTTTCTCTACCTTCCTCATTGCGTCTCTTTCAGCCAAAAGCGCGCTCTTCCTGATGAGGTCTATACCAACCCTCAAGTCGCCGTGGGCGACAGTCTTCTCCACGATGTCGTCTAAAAGCTCCTTTGGCAATACGCCGTCATAGAGGCCGTACTTCACCCTGTTCGAAAGAATCTCGTAAGCCTCCTTCCTCGCGTACGGCGGGAAAAAGACTCTCGTAGGATTGAATATGCTCTTAGTCTTGGCGTCCAAGTCCGCCATGTACCTGTCGTCTATCATGATTCCGATTATCCCCACCTTGTCGTAGCCGTAGGTGGTGTGGGATTTCAGGAGGTCCATAGCCAACTGGTCTATCGTGTTGTTCAGGAATAGTTCGTCCATCTCGTCTAATGCGACCACCAGGCTCTTACCCTCCTTCTGGAGCTTCTTGAAGACCTTCTCCTTTATGGAGTTTAATGGCTTCCCTGTGTCCGGGGGGCTGTGGCCTAAAACAACCTCATGAATCTTTGCGAATATGTTGAATCTGGTGTTGTTGTCCTCGCAGTTCACGTACACGGTCACGAGCTTCCCTGAGACCTCCTTTATCTCGTTGAAAAGGTATTTGACTGCAGTAGTCTTTCCCGTTCCAGGCGGGCCGTAGACGAGCGTGTTGACTGGGTTCACGCCCCGGAGTCCCGGCTTCATGGACAGCGAAAGCTCCTTCAGCTGGTCGTCCCTGTGGATGAAGTCTTCTGGGACGTAGCTTGGAGTGAAGACTTCCTCGCTTCGGAACAGCGTCTCGTCGTCCAATAGGATGTCCTTAGGCTTCATGTTGTATCTAAACTATGGGCGCGGTAGTAAAAAAATGAGGGCGGGAGGCGTCCGTTGGTTTGGTTTTATCGTTATAGCTGGGGCATGAATCCGATGTTCATGTAGGCGTACATCCTCTCCCCGCTGCTGTATATTATCGTGGTGGTTTCCGGCTCTGGTTTTTTCCCTTCAATCTTTTCGATTACTTTACATAACATTTCCAAACACCTCCTTTTTTTTGTTTGGTTGGACGCCTCCCGTAGTCCAAGTGGATAATGATTTACGTGTTATTCACCCTAACCACCCCCGGATTCTCTGGGTTAATAGCTTTCTCGGTGTTTTAAAAATAGCTTTCGCTAGAGTGCACAGGAAAAGTATTTCAAAGAAGTAGACTACAACCTGTTGATGTCCAGCGTCTCAACTTCGCCGACGCCGGAAATCTCCCTGACCTTGCTTTCAATATCCTCAAAGCCGCCCTGCTTGTCGTTAAAGAGGATGTTGGCTTCAAGCGATTTCAATCCGAAGGCGATTGGCTTGATTTCCATGCTGTGTATCTTAGCCTTGTCGCCCACGATTTTCTCAAGCTGCTTCTTCACGGCTTCAAAGTCCGTGTCAACGCCTTCAGGCATTATCCTAAGTTTAGCAACGACATTCCACTCTGTCATCTTTTTACTTCTTGGCCTTAACCGGCTCAACCAGAACGCTAGTATATCCAGGGAGCTTTTTCTCAGCCTGGTGCAGGGCCTTCTTGACTATGGCAAGCCGCTGCTCGTTATTGTTGAAGTAGACTGAAAACAGCTTCTGGCCCCTGTTTATCCTCGCAGCCCTCCCAATGGGCTTCCCGAAAGCGTGCCTCATGCCGTCTGAGACACGATCAGCCCCAGCGCCGCTCGCCTGCACGTTCTCGCGCATGACGTGGTGCGGGTAAGGTCTTACCTTGAAGAAGTAGTTTGCCAAACCTACGCTCTTCTCAAGCGTCTTTTGGGCCTGCACTCTAGCCGCGTCCAATGCATTGTGCCTTACCTGAATGTTGACACTGTACACTATGGAAGCTTCGGTGTCGAACTCGCCCTTCACGTTACCCATGTTGAAGGTATTCAGCTTCGACGCTGGAATGCCCGTTATGTACGAGTCCGACGGGTTGTTGTTGACCCTCGTGTAAGCCGGACTATCCCACCTGTAACACTTAGCTGGACGTATACCTGCCATCTTAAAGCACCTTAAATAGCAACAAAGTTTTTATTATATAGATTACCTATTTAAAAACTTCATGTTTCAACGATGGTTGGCGCAGCTCCAAGTTTCGGCGTAGTGCACGTCGTCAGGACGATGTTCCTCTTAGGTGACGGGCCCGTAGGCAGAAAGAAGCTCGTCAAGCTCTTGGGTTTGGGGGAGGGGAGCGTAAGGACCATAATCAAGAAGCTCTCGCAGGATGGTCTATTGGAGTCGAGGATGCAGGGGCATTCTCTTTCAAGGAAGGGCGTGCGAAAGCTTGAGTCTATGGCCAAGGAGTTCACGCGGCCTATCGCCTTCAGCTCCATGGACATATCGGAAAAGCAGCAGTCCATGGTCGTCGTACGCAATGCAGCCGACTTCGTGAAGAGCCCGGGATTGGACGAGCGCGACATCGCAGTACGGGCTGGCGCCAGCGGCAGCGTGATACTGGTGTTCGACGGCGGCAGCGTGAAGTTTCCTTCCGACGACTTCAGCGCTGACAAGTTCGTAGACTTGACTGCAAAGCTTGATTCAATGAAGCTTAAAGACGGCGACGTGGTAGTCATCTCGTTCGCCGACTCCCAGAACAGCGCCGAAGACGGCGCTCTTGCAGTCGCTTTAGAACTGTCTAGAAATCGCCGAGCGTAAACTGTTTGCTCTTTCTCACGGTGTTCCAGCTCTTCCTCACGTAGTCCGGAAGCCCGCCCCCCTCCTTCACCAGCTTCTTAAGGAACTTCTGCGTCAGCTCGTCTGACGGGTAGCCTGACCCGAAGTTTCCATATTCCTTCTTCAATTCCTCTATCTCCCTGTCGCGCTCCACCTTAGCTATGATGGACGCCGCCCCGACCTCTATGTAGTTTGCGTCAGCCTTGTGTTCTGAAACAATCGCAGGAATCCTGTAGTCCGGGCTCATCTTAGTCATGTAGCCGACAATCCTCTTCGTGTAGTCGTCGGCTATGTTGTCTGTTGCGTCTATCGTAATCTTGGAAGGCTTGTTTTTCAGCGAAAGAATAAGTTCAGCAGTCTTCACCGCCTCGATGGCGTTCAGGGACATCTCCTTCCTCAGCGAGTCTATCTGCCGGGGAGTGACTTTCGCTATAACCCACTCCTGCACTATGCTCTTTATCAGCGGCTCAAGGTGCTCCCGCCTCCCTGGCGCAACCTTCTTCGAGTCCCTGACCCGCAGCTTTGAGAGCTTTTCAATGCCTTTCTTGTCAACGACAACGCAGCAGAGCACCATGGGGCCGATGACCGGGCCCCTGCCGGCTTCGTCTATGCCGCAGAATAATTTGTTCAAGATGTATCACTCACGTAACTTCCTTTTTCCCCTTACGGCCTCTCTTTTTGGGCGTAGGCTCCTCTGTTTTCGGAGCGGCTGGCATCTCCTGAACGCGTGCTGGTCCTGGGACTGATCTAATCTCCTGCAATGGTTCGGGCCTCTTTTCCGCGCTCGAGAGCGCTTTCCCCCTCTCCTCAACATTGCGCATGTGAGCCAGCACGTAGCCTAAGAATATCATGCAGGCTACGAGCATTCCCACTACGAAAACAAGCAGGGCGTTGTTTAGCTTGCTCCTGTAGTCGCCGACTTCTATGAACTTCGTATCAGGCATCTCAAATGTGCCGCTAAAGGAGCCTAAAGTCTCGTTCAAGTTCCTCTCGAACTCGGCCATGCCCTCCTCAAACCCGCCCTCTTCGAAACCAAGATCCTCCATTGTGCAGCATCCTTCCTCGCCGGTCGACGTGTTCTCTACCTGCTGCTCTATGGGCGACGTGATACTGATGTTGTTTACCGGGCCTACGAGACTCACAACGATGAACGATTCATCCACGGCATCCTGGGATATTGGCGAGTAATACTCCCTACTCGCGACCTCGGACGCGACAGCCTTCATTTCATCGACAATCGAGTCGACGTCTCCCTTGTTGACTATGAAAGTAACGTGGCTTTTAGTGGTCTTGTTGACTCCGGCGAGTTCACGAAGGTAGGAGAAAACGCATTGCTTTTTAACCGTCCAGTTCGCCTCTCCAGAAGAAACCTTTAAGTCGACTTCCTGGGTAAATGGCGGGCCAAGGCAGCCTTCAAGGTACTTCACCCGGTACAACGGGAACATAGAATCCGCGTAATAGTTGCCTCCCGTGCAAAACCTCTCGACCCTCGAGCAGAGGCTTTCAGCGTTCTCTGCTGCGTTAAGCCAGTAGTTAGTCTGCTCTCTTGCAGGAGACCCTTCGCCGCTGCATATCCACTGGTTGTCGCGAAGCCACTTCACGGGGCAGTTTGCGTAGTCATAGTGGTTTTCGACGTCGTTTACGACGAATTCAGGATACCCTGCGGGGTCTATGCCGCTTCCGTCGGAAACCTTCTTTACGCATCCCGCATAGGCTTCCTCGCCGTAGGCCGCCTTGATGTCGCTGCAGTAATCCAAGCCCGTGTTGGACAGGCACTTCAATCCTTCACTACCCCAAACCCGGGAGACGACCTCCCTGCATATGATGCCGTGCGTTGACGGACCCCAGGCAGAGACTATAGAAGACAACAGAAGCAGCAGACTAAGGCCCACGAAAGCGTTCCTCATGGTAATTAATTGAGGACTGGGAAATAAAAGCCGGCTTAAGGTATTATCTTGTTGAGCGGGTACTCTATTATCCCTGAAGCGCCCTTCCTCTTGAGCAGCGGGATTATCTCCCGAACCTTCTTCTCGTCTATTACCGTCTCAACCGCAACCCATCCGGAATCGCTTAGGGGCGATATCGTCGGGTTCTTCAACGCCGGCAGGAATGAAAGCAGCTCGTCGAGCTGGCTGCACTTCACGTTCATCTTCAAGCCGACTTTCTCCTCAGCCCTTATCGCTCCCTGCAGCAGCATGGATATCTCGCTTATCTTGTTCTTCTTCCACGCGTCCTTCCAGGCTTTCGGGTTTGCGATGAGTTGAGTGTTGGATTCCATCACGACTTCCACAATCCGGAGGTTGTTCGCCTTCAGGGAGGAACCCGTCTCCGTGACCTCGACTATGGCGTCGGCAAGCAGCGGCGGCTTGGCTTCGGTCGCGCCCCACGAGAATTCGACGTCGGCCTTCACCTTCTTTCTGGCGAGGTATTTCTTCGTTATGTTCACGACTTCGGTTGCAATCCTCTTGCCCTTCAAGTCTTTGGCGCTGTTTATCGTCGAGTCGTTTGGCACTGCGAGAACCCACTTCACAGGCCTCATGTTCTGCTTGGAGTATATCAGGTCTGCTACGGCGACTACTCTGGAGTTGGTCTCGATGACCCAGTCCTTTCCGGTCAGGCCTGCGTCCAGCACTCCTTGGCTCACGTACCTGGGAATCTCCTGGGCGCGCATCATGACCGCCTCAATCTCCTTGTCGTCTATGCTCGGGAAGTAGGACCTCTCGGTCTTCCTTATCTTGAAGCCGGCCTTCTCGAACATCTTGAATGTCGACTCCTCCAGACTGCCTTTCGGCAGGCCCAGCCTGAGTTTGTTGTTTTCGGTGATTTCTTTCATCAGCATCAACCTTACATTTGATGTAAACTATAATGAATCCTTATTTAATATCCTCCTCTACGTCGTGGTAGCGGGTTCGCTGGTTCACGCGCAGTAATCCCTCCGAATAAATACTATATATAAAAAAAGTATCTAGTATTTATATTGAAACTGGCTATATACAATAATTCATAAAAAGTGAAATGACTGAAAACAAAAACCAGATCCCGACATGCCCAGTCTACACGACACTAAACATAATCGGCAAAAAATGGACGCTCCTGATACTCAGAGACCTCTACTGCAGCGACAAGAGCGTACGATTCAACGAAATCAAACGGAGCATCAAGGGCATAACGCCGGCGATACTCTCCAAGAGGCTTAAGGAGATGGAGGGTGACGGCATCGTCCAAAGGAGCATAATGGCAATCAACATGCCGGTGAAAGTCGAGTACTCCCTGACGCAGAAAGGCGATGAACTAAGGAAGATAATATGCGACCTCAAGGAGTTGGGTGAGAACTGGGGTGTCAAGGAAAAAGAAGAGATTCTCTCATGCGACTTGTGTAAGAAAAGGAAGAGCGAGCCGCCGTAAACTACTCCGCATTAACTCCCGAAAGAAGTGAATCCTTATTTTCAATCCACGCCGCCTGCGTATCCTCCTTCTCGTTGCCTGCGACGACGAACACCTTCTGACCCTCCTTCCACACGCCCTCCAAGTCGTAGAGCCCTTGAGCGCCCTCCTTGTCTATTGAGTTCGCGAGAATTATGACCGAGCTCTTAGGCTGCAGCGGCTTGTCCCTGATGACAACGCCCCTGTTGCGCAGGTACTCCGTAATCCTGTTTATGTCGGCGCTGCCTACGCCCAGACGTTGCGTGTGAGTGAGCGAATTGTCCGTGCTGCCGCGGAAATTGCACTTGTCTCCTGCATTCCAGCTCGACTCGTTGCTTTCCACCATCCTGTCTGCGGTCGCCTCTATGTTCTGCATGCACTTGTTGTCGATGTTCTTGACCTGGTGCAGCTCGCTCTCGCTGTCGGCGTAATAGTTAACCGCTATGCAGAAATCATAGACTCTCGTGCACACGTCCGGAGCGGTCTCAGCTGCGGAAAACCACTTGTCCGCAAGAACCCAGGCGGACCTGTCACTCGAATCCCCGCAAATCCACCACCTCTCAGTGCCCTTGATTATCGGGCAATGCAAGTAATCATAGTGCAAAGCCTCGTCCATGAAAACATCCGTCGGAATCAACGCAGGATGAATGTCATACGTCCTCGAAAAAGCCTTCTTGCACTTCCCATAGTCCTCAGAACCCATCATCACAGAGTTCACGTCGCAAAACCTCCACAAGAAGCCGGAATCATTCTCCGGAACGCAATCCCTCAACACCTCCTGACCCCAGACTGCAGCAACAGAATCCTCGCACAAGCGCTTGTTAACCCCAGGACCCCAAGCCGCGCACAATCCAGAAAGCAGCAGCAAAACCGCAACCAAAACAAGCCTATTCATCAAATCATCTCCTGCCCTTACCCTCTCCCGCGCACTTGTCGCAGACATACTTGTCTGAACTAATCCAGTTCAGCCACTCCTCGCTGCCGCAGGAAGTGCATAGGGACTTTATCGGGCGCGGGTTCCTGCGAACCCTATCCTCCTGCCGCGGGAAGCCATATTCCGTCAGCTTAGACTGGTCTAGTGGATTATCCATCTCCCTAAAGTGCCCTCAGGATTACGTTTCCTCGTCTCCTTAATATCTTTTATGTCGAATTTAATATACTCGACGCCCTCCTTCCTAAGCAGGTTCAATGCGTTAGGCGTTATGCTCGGCGCCATGAGAATGCCGAGCACCTCCTCCTTAATGTGGCTTCGCAGCCAGTCGGAGTACCTCTTAATCTGCAATGCCGCTGGAAGCCCGGCCTTCTCAGACTTCAACTCGACGACAACATACTTACTCCCAATCCTCCCATACAAGTCGAAGAATCCGAGCGGGCTGCGATACTCCAGGCTCTTAAGCCGAAACTCAGGGTGGATGATGTGCGTGTTCTTCGCCAAGTAGTCCCGCATGTCCTTTTCATTGTGCGTCAAATCCAGCTTCTCCTTGTCCTTCAATCCCGCGTAAGAGTTGTAGGCCTTGACTTCATGAATCCGAATCTTAATCTCCTCAAAAGGCTTGGTGGTCTTCTGGCTGAACACCATAACATCATTGCCCTCCGCATCAACGCTCGTGTCAGTCGGCGGACTCATCCAATTCAACGGCTTAAAACCCGAAAGCGAATGAACTATGATTGTCGTGTCAGGCTTGAACAAGATGACCCTATCCCCAGACCCCACAACGCTCCTGCCCCTACCCCAATACTCTATGCTGCAAGAACAAACCAAGACGACTACCCTATGCTCGCTCAAATCCCGGGACAATCGCTCGGAAGCTTCATAGGAATCCATGAGAAAAGATTTCTTTAAGAAAAATAAAAAATAAAAGAAGAAAGAA
>JAPKXP010000051.1 GCA_026394745.1 Candidatus Altarchaeota archaeon | reverse complement strand
GCCGGCCTCGCCGACCGTAGCCCGCATGATATAAGTCTTACCGCAACCAGGAGGACCATACATCAAAATGCCGCCGCCGACCTTGCTGCCGTACTCCTTGGCGAGCTTCGGATTAAGCAGCGGGAGGATTATGGACTCGCGAATCTTCTTCTTAAGCTCCTCCATGCCAGCAACGTTAGAGAAGTTTATGGAAACATCCTCGATCGGGACCGACTCTATGCCGTGACCTTTCGTACCAAGCATTATGGTCCTGACCTTGACGGGACTACTGTACTTCAGCGGGTCTCCAGCATTCTTCAGGCACGCAATATAACGCTCCTCAGAAAGATGCTGTCCTGAAACGGCATACTCGCACCTGACGTAAGGCAGGTAGACTATCTCCTCGAGAATCAGCGAACAATTTAACAGAGTGCCGAGAAGGATGCCCAACTTTTCAGGCGAATGAATAATCTTCTCCTTCACGTAGTCATCCTCAAGGACATCGGTAGTCCTAAGACGCGGGGAGATGTTGTATAACGCTGAAGGAAACTTGGGAATGTGCAGGAAAGGCTTCACATAGGAGACCGGCGTAACCCTCTTGAACTCCATAACCTCCTTAAAGATGGATGCGAGAATAGACTCCCTCTCCTCAGGCCGGTATACGTCAACATACTTCCTGCCCTCAAGCTCCCTCACCGCCTTCTGGGTCGGCGCATCCAATAGATTGACGTTCAACGTGCCCTGATCTATTATGTAGCCAAGCGTCTGAAGGGCCTTTGGCGTCAGGTCGACGAGCTGAAGCAGCAGGCTGATTTTCTCTATCCTAGGTACCGGGTCCTTGAACAGGAATCCCGTCGCAGACTCCCGCTTGGACTCCTTGCTAAACACATAAATCGAGCCGTCCGAAAGGTTTATGTGAAACCTGTTCTCAAGGCCGTAAATCAGCTTGTTAGGGTTCTCTGAATCCCTCTTTATGGCGGAAAACACAAGAACCGGAGCGTACTTGCGCTGCATCTCCAGGGAAACCTTGGACGCGCTCTTGCCCTGCAGAGCCCTCGCCTTCCCATGGAAGTAGTCGACAACCTTCCTTTCAGCGTCCTTGGATATAAGGTAGGCCCTCGTGGTTATCCGGTTAATCTTCATGGTAGGTTATATGTTGAATCGCCCGTAGGCAATTCTGTATATGCAATTGCATTCAATTGTATATAATCCATTAGCCGCCATGTTTTATATTAACCAAAAATCAAGTAATGAAAAGCCTTTTTATAATGAGCCACAGAATATATTACGAAGTTAAGGCCTAAACGGAGGGGGAATAATGGATTTAGCAGGAAAAAACATCGGAGACTACATAAAGATAATAACGTTACCTACGGTGGTGGCGGTCGCATTCGCCGTCGTGGAGGCGGTAATAAGCCTAATCGGAGCGTTAAGCGGAAAACTCCCCTTCCCGCTTTCAGTACTGTCGTTCATTCCGGGATTGATAGGCATAATCGTAGGCCTGATAGGATTCGCAATCCTACTAGTAGTGGCAGTATGGGTTGGATTCAACACAGTGAAGAAATACAATGGAACTCTAATCCAATCAATCATTGCAGGTATGATATTCGGACTAATCGCGGGACTAGTAAGTGGGATGTCAACTGCATTAGTTTTGGTAGTACAGAGAATTTTTTCAATTTCAGCTATTGGTGTTGCAATTGACATTATTTACTCAATAGCAATAGTAATACTCTCGCCGATAATAGGCGTGGTCGTGGGCGGCGTCTGCGCGGCAATAGGAGCGCTGCTCGCAGGAGGAAAGTAATCTAAAGGAGGTAGAGTGATATGACCGAAAAAAAGAGCGATGACAACATTATGGGGGCTATAGCCTACCTGCTAGGCTGGCTGACGGGTCTGATAATGTATGTGATGTACAAGGAGAAGAGCAAGTTCGTAACGTTCCACGGACTGCAGTCCATAATCCTGAGCGTTGTGGAGTTCGTAGTGTTCTTCGTTCTCGCGATCTTCATATGGATTGTAGGGATGATACTCGGTGCAGTAAGCTTCGGCATAGGATTCATAGTCGTGCCGATAGGGATGCTGCTGATACTGGTGCTATACCTTGCTGTAACGGTATTCCTTATGTACAAGGCATACATGGGCGAGAAATACAAGCTGCCAGTGATAGGGGAGTACGCGGAAAAGTACGTCTGAAACCAACCCCCCATTTCTTCTTTTTATTTTTTTATTACTTCCACAGTCCTAACCTTTCCGCCACGGTCCGCTATCGAAGCAGATATTATGTTGACCGCCTGATCAACCGCAAGCTGGCTCCAGCCGGTGACCTCGATGAAAAGGTTTCTCGTCTCGTCCGT
>JAPKXP010000122.1 GCA_026394745.1 Candidatus Altarchaeota archaeon | reverse complement strand
ATCTCAAGGCTTCCGCAGGAACTGTCTAGCCAGACTAGGTTCTTTAGAAAGGAAACAATCCTCTTACTGTTCATCGTCTGGAAATCTCCTTGACGCCGTTCATGTAAGGCTGGAGCGCCTTAGGCACCTTCAGCGTTCCTTCAGGAGTCTGGTAGTTTTCGAGGATTATCCTGAGCATGCGAGTGGTTGCGACCATCGTGTTGTTGAGAGTGTGCACGGAAGTTTTGGCGCCGTCCCGCCTCTTCAACCTGATTCCAAGGCGGTTAGCCTGGTAGTCGGTGCAGTTGCTGCAGGACATTAGTTCGATGTACTTCTGCTCGCGCACACTCCAGCCGTTGGTGTCGTACTTCTTGGCTGCTATGTCGCCTATGTCGCCGGTGCAGATGTTGGTGACGTTGTAGGGTATCTCCAACACCTCAAGAAGCTCCTGGCAGTTCCTCGCCAATTCCTCGAAGAACTTCCAGCTGTCCTCGGGCCTGCAGAACACGAACTGCTCGACCTTGTTGAACTGGTGCACCCTAAAGAAGCCGCGCTCGTCCAGGCCGTGCTTTCCAATCTCCCGCCTGAAGCACTGCGACACGCCAGCATACTTTATCGGCAGCTCGTCCTCGCTGAACAACTCGTTCATGTGCATCGCAGCCATAGGATGCTCGGAAGTCGCGATGAGGTACGAGTCCTGGCCCTCGACCTTGTACATCACGGTCTCGAAGCTCGAAAGGTCGGTCACGCCCTCGTAAGGCTTCCGGTTCATGATGAACGGCGGCTGCACCAAGACGTAGCCCTTCTTAGAGAGAATGTCTATCGCAAGACGCTGGAGCGCCAAGTCGAGCATAGCAAGCTCGCCCTTCAAGAAGAAGAATCCGTTGCCTGAAATCTTAACAGCCCTCTCGAAGTCCGCAATCCCCAAGTCGACTGCAAGCTGGCCGTGGTGCTTCACCTCAAAGCCCGGCTTTCCTGGCTTACCCCACTCCTTGATTACGACATTGTCTGACTCGTCCCTGCCGAACGGAACGCTATCGTGAAGGACGTTTGGTATCCGCATCAAAAGCTCGTCAACCTCAAGTCTGAGCTTCTCAATTTTTTCATCGCCTTCTTTGATTCTGGCTGGAAGACTCTTGGCCTCCTCGATGACCGACGATGCGTTCTCGCCCTTAGTCTTAAGCTCCTGAATCTTTTTAGTGAGCTGATTCCGGCTGTTCTTCAGCGAGTCAACTTCCTGGCCTAGGGAACGCCACTCCCTATCCTTTGCGATAAGGTCCTCAAGCATCCGAGTCTTCGCAGGGTCCCCGCGCTTCTCAAGGCTCGCCCTAACCAGTCCGGGATTAGTTCTGACGATGTTTATGTCAATCATCCTAGCAGATAAAATATAGGAGGGGAGGATTTAAAGGCGATTCAAGCCAGGTAGGCCTTTATGACGTCTGTTATATCCAGTATTCCAAGGAGCCTGTTTTTGTCGTCGACGACCGGGAGGCGGATGATTTTTTTGTCTAGGAGTAGTCCGGCTGCCTTGCCTATCTTGTCGACCGGCTTGACTGTTATGGCTGGTACTGTCATTACTTTCCTTACCTTGATGGCTCGCGGCTTTCCGGATTCTCGGGATAATTGAGCGGAGATGTGCCGTAGGACGTCCATCCTCGTCACCATGCCATGGACAACACCCTTCTCGACCACGGGCATGCCGGCGAAGCCGCGGACTAGCATCCTGTTCCATATGCCTGAGAGGTCGTCGCTGGGGCTGCATGATAATACCGACTCGGTCATCACGTCGGAAACCTTGTTCTTCTTTGGCTCATAGTTGCCGACAAGCGCCTTTAGTATGTCGACGGACGAGATTATGCCGACGAGCCTCTGGCCTTCGACGACGGGAAGCTGCCTGACGCCGGATTTTATTATGAGTTTCGCCGAGTCGGAGATGGATGCATCCGTAGTCACAGTATAAACATTCGGGTTCATTATGCCGCCGACCATCAGGTTGGTCTTGGTGGACGTGACGAGCATGATGTCGCCTCTTGAGATTATGCCGACGAGCCTCTGGCCTTCGACGACGGGGAGAGCCCTAAAGCCGTGCTTGCGTATCACAGACCTTGCGTGAGTAACCATGTCGTCTGGCCTGACGGTGACTGGATTCCGCGTCATGAATTCTTTTACTGAGACCATTTTAACTTGAGGGAATGCATTCTTCGCAGGTCATCCTGCCTTCAACGCTCCTTAGAGTCTCGGAGTACTCGCCGCAGACCTCGCAGATGCCGGTGACCGCACCCTCTGACGCAGCATAGGCGGAAGAAATCTCCCACTTGCTTTTCTCCTGTATCAGAGTGTGTAGCGTGGGCTCGACCTTGACTATGTCGAACTCCGAGATGACTCCGATGATTTTACCCTTTCGGGTAACGACAAGACGCCTTATGTCCCTGTCGCGCATTATTGCGGCTGCATCATCTATGGTGGATTCGGGGTTTATAGTTATGAGCGGGCTGGTCATAACGTCAGAAATCTTCACTCTCTTAGGGTCCTTGCTTTCCGCAACAATCTTCGAGATGATGTCGCGTTCTGTAACTATGCCGACGCCGTCCCCTTTTTTGGTGACTATGACGGAGGAGATGCTGTTCTTCCTCATGATTTCAGCAGCTTTCTGGACGGTGTCGTTAGCGTCGATGCAGATTACGCCACGGGTCATAACGTCGCCGACCGCTAAATCCTCAGGCATCTCTTTCATTTGACCACCTCCTCAATTAATTAAAATGAACGACATAGTTTAAATACCGTTTCAACGGAATACGAAAAATGTCAGGGATTTCTTTCGATGTAAGGAGGAAGGACGTCGCAGGCAGGATTGGCAGGCTCGAGATAAACGGGAAGGCGATTGAGACTCCTGCACTAATGCCTGTCGTGAATCCTTGGAAGCAGACCATCACTGCGGAGGAGCTTTCAAAGAAGTTCAAGGTCGAAGCGCTTATGACGAACTCCTACATGATTCTGAAAAACCAGGAACTGAGGGAGGACGTCGAGCGTGAGGGAATCCACAAGTTCCTGGGATTCGACGGAATGATAGCAACAGACTCCGGAAGCTACCAGCTGATGGTCTACGGCGCGGTGGAGACCACGAACAAGGAGATAATCAAGTTCCAGGAGGACATCGGCTCCGACATAGGGAGCTTCCTTGACATACCCACCCTGCCCGACGCCTACAAGCCGAGGGCCGAGGAGCAGCTTTACGAGACTTTGAAGAGGGCTGAGGAGATTGCGGACGCGAAGATTGTCGTCAACGCCGGGATACAGGGCGGGAAGTACCTTGACCTCAGGAAGAAGGCTGCGGAAGAGATTGGAAAACGATTCCCGCTAGTCGCAATAGGAGGAATCGTGCCGTTGATGGAGAGGTACCGGTTCTCAGAGCTCGCCGACATAATCGCCACAGTAAAACAGAACATCCCGCAAGACAGGGTGGTGCACGCATTCGGCCTCGGACACCCCATGGCTTTCCCTCTCGCCGTCGCATTAGGATGCGACCTGTTCGACTCCGCGGCTTACGCGCTTTACGCAATCGACGGCAGGTACATGACACCGTACGGAACGGAGAACCTGGATGAGCTGGAGTACCTGCCCTGCTCGTGCCCTGTCTGCATCGAACACGGGCTGAAGCTCAAGAACTTGTACGGCGACGACAAGGTGAAGGCGCTTGCCGAACACAACCTATACGTCTCCTTGAAGGAGCTTGACCGGGTCAAGCAGGCCATATGCGACGGAAAACTCTGGGAGATGGTGATAAGGCAGTGCAGAAGCCACCCTAACCTGCTTGCCGGACTACAGAGAATGCTAAACCACTCGGAGTGGATTGCAGAGCTTGACCCCATAACAAAGAAAAGCGCCTTCTACGACATCGGAGAGGAGTGCGGGAGGAGGAGCGAGGTCATTAACGTCAGGGAGAGAGTCAAGAGAGTGAAGTCAGATAACCTCAGGGAAGTCAGGCCATTCGGCATGGTGCCTGCCGAAGTCGCGGACATCTACCCGCTCGGGAGCGCGACAACCTTCCGCGAAATCGAAGACCAGCAGACCTACAAAGTCAGGGACATCGTCAAAGTCAGGGCGCTCATGGACTACCAGTTCGGCGAGGGGGCTGTAGGACTCATACCAGACAGCACCAGGATAATGAAGTCCAAGAACACGAAGAGGATGAGGTGGATTTACGTCGGGAACGAGATGGCGGCATCCATACGGGCTTCAGACCACTTCATAATACCGCACGACTGGCTAGCGGGAAAGCTAAAAGAGAAGTTCGAACGCCCGAAACTCCGCGTTGTCCTCGATGACGACGAGGAATCTGTCGCGTGCGTGAAGGAAGGCAAGAGCGTCTTCTGCAAGTTCGTGAAGGAAGTCGACGCGAACCTCCGTTGCGGCGACGAATGCATAGTAGTCGACTCTAAGGACAACTTCGTGAAGACGGGAACGCTAATGCTAAGCCCAAAGGAGATAAAAGACTTCAAGAGGGGCATGGCGGTAAGGATCAGGTAGTTACTCTACGACCCCGATTTTCTCGATGCGACACTTCTTTTTCAATGCAATAGACTCAAGCTTCTTGAATTCGCCCGCATCGAGAGTGACGATGAAGTTGTCGAGGTTTCGCGCCAAAGGGTACGGTAATTTCTCGTTTAGCCAGAATTTCCTCCCGGACTTTTCCTCCATCTCATAGACAACCGAAACCAACCCTCCTTTAGTCACGTCCTTGGCTGAGTTTATCTCGACTTTCACTAAAGCAGTGAACCACGCGTCGAAAAGTATCTTAGCCTTATCCATGCGTTCCTTCCTCTCGCCCCACAATGGCTCTCCAAAAAGGCATATTATATCGCCGGTTTTAGCTCCGGAATCCCTTATGGGATTCTTGATTACCAGCTCGCCGATTACCGCAATGCTGCACCTCGCCTCCGAGTCCTCGAAAAGCGTGTTGCCGCCAATCAAGGGAATCTTCAACGCTTCAGCCTGAATCCTAAGCGACTCTATCATCGCCTCAAGGTCTGGCTTACTACCCACCAATGTGTCGAGGGCGAACACGGGACGCGCGCCCTTCACCACCACGTCGGTTGCCGCATGAACGAGAGCGCTCTTCAACACAAGACGCATTGTGTACGGACCGTCTATGCTGGCTACCATCCTGCCCTTGAAGTCAACGCACACCGCATCATCCCAGTCGCGCACGCCCATGACCGGGTCCAGCATGTCGTCCATCCCAGATAAAGCGACCGTAATCCAGTCCAAAGACTTTACGTACTTTTCTATGGAATCCATTTCAGATTCTTCCTGAGTTCGTCCTGAGCCGGACAGTAGCTCATTATGCGGCAGTAAGGTATGCCGTAAATCGTGAAGAACGGGAACTCGCGGCAGACGCGCGCCCGATGCTCGTAGACGCTGCAATTGTCGTCCTTGTTGAACAGGCACCTGCCGTTGACCCTCCTGAAAGTGACTTCGCCGCCCTTCATTTCGGTGAAGTCCGCATACCCTGCCTTCTCAAGGCGAACAACGTCCTCTTTAGTCAGGTGTATTATCTTCAGCCTGCAGCAGTTGCCGCACTGCATGCACTTGAACCTGCTCTCGTTTAAACCCATCAACACATTCAGCACTAAATTAGGCAGAAGTATGAGGAAAGCCAGGACAGCAGAATATATCGTCGCCTTGATTATAAAGTCGATAAACTCGAGCATGATAAGATAAGGTATTTTACAAGTAAAAAACCGCTATTTTTAAGTACAGATGATGTAAGATTATATCAATTTTATCGCTCTAATGATGGCAGCCAAAAACAAAGTCAAGAAACCGAAAAAGACCGCAAAAAAAGTTTCAAAAGCTAAGACTACTGTTTCTAAAAAGCCGGTTAAGGCCGTAAAGGCGCCTAAACTGAGGTACAAGGCTTCGGCAGTACACGGAAAAAAGCTGAAGTGCTGCGTACACTGCCAGGACTACGAGCAATGCGACGACAAGGGCAACTGCTGCGAGTACTGCGACTTCCTGATTAAAGGCAAATGCAATTACAGGAGGAACAAGGAGATTCTTTCGGCAGACAAGGAGAACATCGAGATAGGCGACTACCGCGGCGACGACTACGGCATAGACGACTACGAAGAGTACGAGGACATGTTCGAGAGCTAGTTCAAGCTCCCGGTCATGCAGCTGTCGACGCCTGGGAATGCGACCATCACGCTGTGCCTTGACTTCTAACGTAATCCTTAAGCCTCTCGTATTTTAAGGAAGGCATCATCAATTATTTTCAGCTAGGAAACTAAAACAAGCAGGATGACCGTAAACTCTAGGATATCAGGATTCTACAAGCTGGGCGTGGAAGAGAGGAGGAACGAGGTCAGAAAACAAGTCGGCTTGACCGACGAAGAGGACGCAGCCCTCAAGGACGGGGGGATAAACCTCGACCAGGCCAACCGGATGGTAGAAAACGTCATCGGGAAGATATCGCTCCCCTTGGGAGTGGCGACAAACTTCATGATAAACGGTAAAGACTACCTGATACCGATGGCGACTGAAGAGCCGTCAGTTGTCGCAGCGGCAAGCAACGCAGCCAAGATGGCTCGCGAAGGCGGCGGCTTTACGACGGAGAGCACGCAACCTTTAATGATAGGCCAGATACAGCTCGTGAGAGTCAAAGAGAAGGACGCTGAAAAGAAAATCCTGGAAATGAAGAAACGGCTAATCGAGCTCGCGAACAGCAGGGACGCAACGCTCGTGAAGTTCGGCGGCGGAGCGAGAGACCTGGAGGTAAGGAAAATCAAGTCATCCAGGGGAGACATGATAGTAGCCCACCTGATCGTCAACGTCGCCGACGCGATGGGCGCGAACACGGTCAATACAATGTGCGAGACGATAGCCCCGGAATTGGAGAAAGCCACCGGCGGAAAGACAGTCCTGAGGATAATCTCGAACTACGCGGTCAACAGGCTCGCTAGAGCGAAGGCGGTGTTCACGAAAGAGGCTCTCGGCGGGGAGGAAGTCGTCGACGCGATACTCGACGCCTATGCACTGGCAGACGCCGACGTATACCGCGCCGTCACGCACAACAAAGGCATAATGAACGGAATCACGTCAGTAGTCATGGCCACAGGCAACGACACCAGAGCCGTCGAGGCAGGATGCCACGCTTACGCCTCAAGAACGGGGAGATACCGGACGCTCACGGAATGGAGCAAGAACGGTAAGGGAGACTTGGAGGGCAGTATTGAAGTGCCGATGGCGGTAGGCTTAGTCGGAGGAGCGACAAAAACTCACCCGACAGCAAAGGCCGTAGTAAGGATACTGGGGGTGAAAACCGCCAAGGAACTTTCTGAAATCATCGCCTCGGTAGGGCTATCCCAGAACCTAGGAGCCTTAAGAGCCCTCGCCACGGAGGGCATACAAAGAGGCCACATGAGCCTGCACGCCAGGAACATGGCGGTCATGGCAGGGGCCAAGGACAGTGAAGTCGACAAGGTCGCGGAGCTTATGGTGAAGGAAGGTAGGATAAACGTGGAAAAAGCCAAAGAGATAATAAAGGGACTAGGTGGCGCAACGGGCTAAACCGTATTCGAATCCGACTTTCATCCCCATCAAGAAGGCGCCCGCCAGAAGGGTAACAACAACGACGCCCACGACAGCATGCTCATGCGCTAGAATGTTTTCCTTCATTGACATCAGAATCACCTGTTATAGATTAATTGAACTGGTTTAAAAGTCATTCCAAAGGCTCTATGTGGACTATAACCTCCTTAACCATCTTGAACTCCTCTTTAAGCCTGTTTTCCACCATAGTGCTTATCCCGTGCCCTTCTTCGACGGACAACTTAGGGTCAACTTCCACATGAAGGTCAACGTAGACCTCGTCCCTGCCGCGCGTTCGTATTTTATGGCAGCTTAGGACGCCGGGAATCCTCATGACCCGCTCTCTAATGCTCTTATAACTTATGACTGAGGCGTCGCACAACACATCGGAGCTTTCCTTCAGGATGTCATAGCCCATCTTGGCTATCAACACCGCTATAAAGACCGCGACAATCGGGTCGAATATC
>JAPKXP010000005.1 GCA_026394745.1 Candidatus Altarchaeota archaeon | reverse complement strand
GTTCACCCTCCTGCCGAAGAGGGTGTGGAATATGATGTACCTTTTCTTGAATCCGTCGTAGTATTCGATGAGAATCTTCTTGTCGTGGGGTATTACGGCGTAAAGGTGCTGCTCGCGGAAGTACTCGTAGATGCTGTTTTCCGCGTACTCGTCTACGTAGAGGAAGCCGCGCATCCACTTCAGGACTTCGGCTTTCGGCTTGTCCATGCGCTCTGCCATGAGCTTCCTGAACCGTTGTATCTCCATAGCGAGGTCGAAGCTTAACGGAAGCTGTTCGGAAAACCACGACGGTACGGTGGGCGGGCCTGCTGAGGGAGTCACCTGGCAGGTCATTCCGCGGCAGTAGTTGAAACGGTAAACCTTTCCGCCAAGGACGAATATGTCTCCTTTCTTCAGGCGCTCCAGGAACAGCTCGTCCAGCTTTCCGACCAGCATCCCGCCGACCTTCACTGTGACGTAGCTTTCGTCTGGTATCGTGCCGAGGTTCATGCTGTATATGGGCCGCGCCATCTTCCCGCGCTTGCCAATCATCCTGCTTGACTCGTCGAACCAGATTTTCGCGTACACACTCCTCTGCTCCAGCTCGACGTACTTGCCTGCGAGGTAATCTATGACGGAGTCGAAGTCCTTCCGGGGGAGGTTCCGGTACGGGTAGCTTCGCCTGACCATGTGGTAGACGTTGTCGACGTGCTCGACTTGGTTTATCGCGATGCCGTAAATCTGCTGGGCGAGGACGTCAAGGCAGTTTTCGGGTATGCTTATCCGGTCTATCTTTCCTTCCAGCGCGTTCTTCAATAGCATGGCGCATTCCACGAGGTCGTCTCGGTCCATGACTATTATCCTGCCTTTAGCCTTGTCGTGGAGCTTGTGTCCTGAACGTCCTATCCTCTGGAGCGCTCTTGCGACGCTTTTGGGGCTGCCTAAGAGTATCACGAGGTCTATGTAGCCTATGTCTATGCCCAGTTCAAGGCTCGTTGATGACACGACCACCTTCAACTCGCCGAGCTTCAGCTTGTCTTCGATGTCGAGACGGTGTTCGGCTGAAAGCGAGCTGTGGTGGGCGCCGACGTTGGTGTCCAGGTACTTGTTCGGGAACTTGGTCTTCAGGTGGCTTACGACGCGTTCGGTGCCGCTCCTCGTGTTGGTGAATATGAGTGTTGTCTTGTGTTTCTGTATGAGGTCGTCCATCAGGCGGTATAGGGACTCCTGAATCTCGTCCTGCGTCGCGTTAATCAGGTTCGGCACCGGGCTTAGGACTTTGAGGTCGAGCTCCTTTATGAACTGTACGTCCACAATCTTGCAGTCGCGGGGCTTATCGTTCTCGTAGCCGACCAGGAATTCCGCAACCTGCTTGAGGGGGTGTATGGTCGCGGAGAGTCCGATGCGCGTGAACCTGCCCGCGATGTTCTGCAGGCGCTCTATGCTCAGGCTGAGGTGGACTCCTCGTTTTCCTTCAGCAAGCGAGTGTATCTCGTCGACTATCACCCATTTTACGTCGGAAATCTTTTCGATGAACTTGGGCGACGACAGGACTATCGCAAGGGTCTCCGGCGTCGTTATCAGGATGTGAGGTGGCTTTCTAAGCATCCTGCTTCGCTCGGCGGTCGAAGTGTCTCCGGTGCGGACCATGACTCGTATGCCGAGCTCCCTGCCGGACAGTTTTTCAATCTCCTCGAGAGGCTCGCTTAGGTTCTTCCGTATGTCGTTGTTCAAAGCCTTCAGCGGAGAAACATAGAGGCAGTAGACCTTGTCCTCCAGCTTCCCGGCCTCGGCGAGCTTCGTAAGCTCGTTTATCACCGAAAGGAATGCCGTCAGGGTCTTTCCGCTGCCGGTCGGCGCTGAAACGAGCGTGTTCTCGCGGTTGTGTATGCCCATGACGGCATACTTCTGAGGCAGCGCAAACTGTTCATACTTTCCAGTAAACCACTTCCGTATCAGCGGCGTGAACTCCGAAAGAATCTCCTCGTCCGAATAGACTTTCTTCTGGAACTCTATCATTGTAGGCAAGCCATTTAATAGACTGTCCGACTATATAAATAATTGAGGGGCACACGGTCGCCGTCAACACTTGAAAAACTTAGAGCCTGCGACCGCGTCCAGTTCAAGTTTGGACTGCGGCGGGGCAGGACACGTGCTTAATACGCATGACCAGCCCCTCTATCCCCTAAAGAGGGTTTCTCGTTTGTTCTAGCTAGGGTAGGATGAAGCTTAATCTCGGATGCGGCAGGTTTCGGAAGGAGGGCTTCGTGAACGTGGACTGGAATCCGGCTTTCAAGCCTGACGTAGTCCATGACCTGAACTCTTTTCCTTACCCGTTCGAGGACGGGAGCTTCGATTACATCGAGATATACCACGTGCTGGAGCACCTTGACGACGTCTTCAAGGTCATGAAGGAGGTTGACAGGATACTGAAGAAGGGGGGCGTCCTACGGATTACCGTCCCGCACTTCAGCAGGGGCTTCACGCACGTGGAGCACAAGCACGGCTTCGATGTGACGTTCAAGTACTACTTCGACGAGAAGTTTTTTTGGGAGGATAGCGGCATAAAATTGAAGTGCGTGAAGAACAAGCTCATATGGTTTGCGCAGCCTTACATGAAGAGGAAGAACCTTCCGTCTTACATAATAGCAGTCTTGACCGTGCTCGGCGCCGGAACTTCGAGGAGATTGAGATAGAGTTTGTGAAGGGCTAGGAGGCCTCGTTTTTTATGAACAAGTATCCGGAGTTGTTGCCGAACCTACGGGCGAACGACTCGTCCTCACGGTAGTCTGAACTGATTTTTTCGAGGAGTAATCTCCCTGACTCGGTTTCGTTCATCACGCCGATAGCTTCCGGAAAGCCGAGGTATATTACTGAGCCGCTTCCAAGCGACCGCGTGAAGTCTTCCGTTTCCTTCGGGTCCAAAAAGTCGCCAAGCCTGGTGAACGCCACGTAAGAGTCTGGGACTATGTTGGAATACGACCTCAGGTATTCTGTAGGCCATGGCCTGGAGGTTAGGACGTAGTAGGAGTCCAGCCCGACCACCAGCATTGCCTGGCCTTCGGGCGTGGCGTTTTTTATGTACTCAGCAGCTTCAAGCTGCCTGTCGAGTGAGGTTTTGGAGTCAAGTGCCTTGGAGTAGTATTCGCCGAAGTTTAGGGCGGACGCGACCGCGAGAAGTATTATGAAGGATGCTGGAAGCCACTTGAGCTTGCGCTTGTCGGAGAAAATCATGAACGCCAGCTGGCTTGATAGAACTGCGATGGGCGCGGTAGACTCCATCAGGTAGTGGTCCCATATGTGGCCTACGAGGAAGAGCATGAGCAGGAAGGACGACGCCCACAATGAGACTGCCGCAGCCTTAGACCATTCGAGCGACCGGAAGTTGTATAAGGCGGCCATCAAGCCGAGGAACCATAGGAGCGGGTTTAAGTAGAATACTTTGCTCAGGAAATCGAGCTTGGAGTCCGTGCTTGAAAGCTCGTATTTTATCGCGGTCTGGCCTGTGTTCCTCAGGTGGTCGAATAGGATTCGGTCTATGAACGAGTGCGGATTCCCGTAAACAATGACGTAGGCTAGGGCGGCAGCCGAGACTATAACAAGGCCTGCTGACGCGTACTTTAGGAAAATTATGGCGCGATGCTTGTCTTTCACGCCCTCGAAGAAAAGCCCTAAAGCGTATACCGGAAGCAGGAAGACCGCAGACTGCTTCGTAAGCAGTGCAAGAGCAGTGCATGCGCCGCACAATAGCGCGCCCTTACGGCCGCCTGTGTCGGAGTACGACAGGAAGAACAGCATCCCGGAAAGCTCGAATAAAGCCACGAAAGCTGATATGTGGTAGGTGCTTGAGAAAGGCAGTGCGATAGTCTCGGTTAGGAAGAGAGCCGCAGCCATTACCCCGCATCTTTCGTTTAATACCCTCCTTCCGATGAGGAAAACGACTGCCGCTGAGAGTGACGACGCAACGGCTGTGAGCAGCCGCGAGTACAATAGAATGCTGGAAGAGCCTGAAAAAAGCGACAGAAGATGCGGTATCGCATAGATTAGCGGTGGCTTGTTGTCGGCCCTGTGCTCGTACAGAAGATACCCGTTGTGCTGCATCATGTAGCCGGTGGATAAGAACGTGCCCTCGTCGTACTGCAGCGGCAGATTAACCAGCGTAAGACGGAATGCTAGCGAGAAAAGGAATACCGCAAACGCTATTATGAAAACCCTGTTCTTCAGGAGATTCGTTATTTGCATTCGGAATCCACCTACATGCTCCGGAGTATCCTTATGCGTTCTTCAATCGGCGGGTGGGTGTTGAATATGCTCATGAACCTGTCTTTGACCGGGTCTGCTATGAACAACGGGGCGATCGCCGCGTTAACCTGAGTGCTCGGGCCTTTCTTGTACTCGTCTTTTATCTTCTCCAGCGCGCTTGCGAGCCCGTCTGGGTATCTCGTCAGCTCGACGCTGCCTGCGTCTGCCATGTACTCCCGCTTCCTAGAGATTGCGAACTGGACGAGCTTCACTATCAGGGGGGCGATTATCGAGAGTACGATGCCGGCCAGCAGGAGAACGATTAGAAGTCCTCCACCCCTGCCTTCCCTGTCTCTGCCGCCTAAGCCGCCGTACCAGAGGCTCCGCAGGAAAAGCTGGCTCATTATCGAAATCAAGCCGACCATGACCGCGACGAGCGTCACAAACCTTATGTCGTAGTTCCTTATGTGAGTCATCTCGTGCGCTATGATGCCTTGAAGCTCGCTTCGGTCCAGCTTCTGCAAGGCGCCCTCGGTCACGCAGACTACGCTGTGTTCCGGGTCTCTTCCGGTGGCGAACGCGTTGATGTCAGGCGAAGGCATGACGTAGACCCTCGGCTTCGGAAGTCCTCCCGCGATGGTCATCTCCTCGACCACGTTGTTCAGCTGTTTGAAGCGCGGGCCTTCCGCAGGGTATGCTGCGACGGAGGACAACGCTATCTGGTCCGACTGGTAGTAGGTGTACAGGACGTAGGCTATGTTGAACACCGTGGAAAGGATGAGGAACAGGAACATGACGCCGACGTCGTACACTTCAGCGAGAACAAGGGATATTGCGGCGGATAAGAAGACGAGAGTAACAAATACTATGGATATCAGTATCCACGAATTCCTCTTGTTACTCTAAATCTGGTCGTAGAAGCTTATCCGTTCCAATTTACTTGCTGAAGTCGACCTTGACCGCCTTCTTCGCTTCCTCCTCG